>VMCJ01000146.1 GCA_008081395.1 Rhodospirillales bacterium
GCTATTAAGATTATGATGGGCTTAAAGCCTGTGTATGAAGAACACCACCAAGTGCGCTTCACTCGCGATGCGATAAGAACTGCCGTCGAGCTTTCAGCTAGATACATTAATGACCGCAAGCTGCCCGATAAAGCGATCGATGTCATCGATGAAGTTGGCGCTGCGCAAATGTTACTTCCAGAAAGTCGAAGAAAAAAAACGATCGGCATAAAAGATGTTGAGGCAATCGTAGCAAAGATCGCACGAATTCCACCAAAATCAGTCAGTCGAGATGACAAACAAGCACTGGGAACCTTAGAAGCAGATCTAAAGGCTGCAGTTTTCGGACAGGGCCCAGCAATTGAGGCGCTAGCAAGCGCAGTTAAATTGGCTCGCGCAGGCTTAAGGCAGCCTGAAAAGCCAATAGGCAACTACCTTTTTGCAGGTCCAACAGGGGTAGGCAAAACTGAAGCAGCCAAACAACTTGCAAAAACACTTGGCGTCGAACTTGTTAGGTTTGATATGTCTGAGTACATGGAACGGCACTCAGTGTCCCGCCTAATTGGCGCCCCACCAGGGTATGTTGGCTTCGATCAAGGTGGATTGCTAACTGACGCAGTCGATAAGAACCCGCATGTTGTTCTTCTGCTAGATGAAATCGAAAAAGCTCACCCAGACGTCTATAACGTTCTGCTGCAGATCATGGATCATGGCAAGCTTACAGACCATTCTGGGAAGCAAGTTGATTTCAGAAATGTCATCTTGATAATGACCACTAACGCAGGTGCTGCTGATTTAGCAAAGCCCGCAATAGGTTTTGGACGATCTATTCGGGAGGGTGATGATCAAGAAGCAATCAACAGATTGTTCACGCCAGAATTCAGAAATCGACTAGATGCAATCATTTCATTTAAAACACTGCCGCCAGAAGTTATCGACCGCGTCGTCGATAAATTTGTTGCAGAGTTAGAGGGACAACTTGCAGAGCGTGGAGTATCAATAGAAATCTCCTCTAAAGCTCGTGCTTGGATTGGCGACAAAGGTTACAGCCCCGAATATGGAGCACGCCCCCTAGCCCGTATCATACAGGAACATATAAAAAAGCCCTTGGCTGAGGAACTTCTATTCGGAAAGCTCTCCGATGGCGGTGCTGTCGAGGTAATACTGGCAAAGGGCGGCAAGGAACTTGCTTTTCGTTTTCCTGGGTCCGAAACACAGAAGACAAAAAAATCTAAAGCCAAGGTAAAGGTTTAAAATAATGCCAAGAATTTCTCCTGAAACTCTTCGGAGCATCGCAGCAGACCTCTTGGAAGCCTCTGGCTCTCCGAGAGATGAAGCAGAAACCGTAGCCCGACACTGCGTCGAAGCAAATCTCGCTGGTCATGACAGTCATGGCATCATCCAAATCCCAACATACTGTGATCGTATTGAAAAGGGGCATATCGTTCCTGGTGCTAAATTTGACATTGTTCAGGAAAGCGCAACGACCACAGTGGTAGATGCTCATTGGGGGTTTGGCTATGTCCAAACTGAGCGTGCCATGCAAATGACAATTGAAAAGGCAAAAACACAAAACGTTGCTGCTACTACAATCTATCGCCAAGGCCATGTTGGCCGTGTAGCTGCTTACCCTCTTATGGCAGCAGAGGCGGGCATGATCGGTCTCATGACGGCAGATTCGGGCAGAGCGCCAAAGCAAGTTGCGCCCTTTGGGGGGCGAGAAGCACGGCTTGGCACCAATCCCATCTCAATCGCAGTCCCATCTAATTTAGAAGGCCCTCTTTTCTTTGACCTATCTACTGCAGCTGCTGCCGCAGGAAAAATTAAGTTAGCACAGGCACGAGGCGAGCATGTGCCTCCTGGTTGGTTGATAGGAGCGGATGGAGAACCTACAACTGACCCTGGCGTGCTCGGCAACGGAGGAGCATTACTTCCACTCGGTGGTGATGTTGGGTTCAAAGGCTACGCCTTATCGGCGATGGTTGAAATCATGTCAGCTTTATTGACTGGGTTGGGCTTCGGCGTCGAGCCCACAGGTCGTCATAATGACGGCTGCTTTATTGCTTGTTTCAAAGTTGAGGCCTTTCGTGATCTGGCGACGTTTAAGCAAGAAGTCGCTGATTTTGGTGCGTATTTAAAATCAACCCCTCCAGCATCCGGCTTCAGCGAAGTATATTATCCTGGCGAGGTAGAACACCTCCGAAAGAAGGAGAGACTTGCCCAGGGCGTCGAAATTGAGGATGCGACCTGGGAGAAATTGGGTCAACTCGCAGGAAAGCTAGGGCTTCCTGCCATTCAGGCCTAACATAATGAAGCTGCATCATGCTCCAGGTTCTAGATCAACTAGAATTGTTTGGCTTTTAGAAGAATTAGGACTGCCTTACGACATTCAGTTTCATAAGCTCGGAGATCGAGCAATGCGGTCAGCTGAATATCTCAAAGTTCATCCAATGGGCCGCGTTCCAGCGTTAGAAGATAACGGCGTGGTTATCCACGAGTCAGGAGCAATAGTAGAGTATATTCTCACTCGATATGGGGCTGGCCGGATGCTACCAGACGTAAATTCCCCCCGTTATGCGCAATATCTGCAATGGCTACACTACTCAGAAGGCATGATGATGCCTCAGGTCAATGTAATCATGGTAGAAACTGTTTTTCTCCCACCAGAACGACGAAATGAAGTCAATGTCGATCGAGCAACAAAACTTCTCACCAGAAGCCTTGATGCATTGGAGTTACAACTAGAGAACGGTCAAGAATTTTTGGCGGGAGAATTCTCTGGTGCAGACATCATGACCGGTCATGCATGCATTGCAGCCAAACGGCTGAAGGCTGACATGAGCGAGAAGCCCAATGTAAGTGCATATGTAGACAGGCTCACGTCTCGAACCGCTTATCAAAAGGCTTTGCAGGCAAATCCCGATTAGAGAGCCTCTAAAACAGACCCACAGTATCCCCCAGATCATTTAACCCAATTTCTTCCGCCGCAGGATTTCTGGGTAAGCCCGGCATGGTCATGATGTCTCCACAGATC
The DNA here is from genome assembly GCA_008081395.1 of Rhodospirillales bacterium. GTDB lineage: Bacteria > Pseudomonadota > Alphaproteobacteria > Bin95 > Bin95 > VMCJ01. The sequence goes on from VMCJ01000146.1 coordinate 3,014, forward strand.
GCTACAACAAACCCTGCTCCTGCTGATAATCGTACTTCCCGCACTGGGATATCGTAGCCTTTTGGAGCACCTTTCAAATCTGGATCAGCAGAGAAACTGTATTGAGTTTTAGCCATACAAACCGGCAAATCACCAAAGCCTTCATCCTGGAATGTTTTTAATTTTGCCGCTGCAGACTTAGAGAAGTTAACGCTGTCAGCTCGGTAAATTTCTCGAGCTACTATTTCAATTTTTTGGTCTAGCGGCATGCTATTCGGATACAGTGGCTTAAAATAGGCGTTTCCACTATCTGCAACGTCAGCAACAATCGTTGCGAGCGCCTCAGCACCTCGCCCCCCCTCTGCCCAGTGGGTACACATCGCAATAGGCTGGCCTCTACCTTCACAAAAACTACGAATTACATCGAGCTCGGCCTGCGTATCTCCACTAAAACAATTGACGGCAACAACCGTTGGCACGCCATATTTATGAATATTCTCTAAGTGTCGACCAAGATTTTCCAATCCACGCTCTACAGCAGAAGTATTTTCTATATTGAGGTCCGCCCGCGCAACTCCGCCATGAAATTTAAGGGCTCTAGCTGTAGCTACCACAACAGCTACATCGGGAGATAAATCGGCAGACCGACATTTTATGTCAAAGAATTTTTCAGCTCCTAGATCGGCGCCAAAACCTGCTTCGGTTACCACATAATCTGCAAGTCCAAGAGCTGCTTTAGTAGCCACCACGCTGTTACAACCGTGGGCAATGTTGGCAAAAGGACCACCGTGAACAAAAGCGGGCGTCCCTTCTAAAGTCTGCACAAGGTTGGGTGCTAATGCCTCTTTCATTAGGACAGTCATTGCGCCATCAGCCTTAAGGTCAGCTGCAGTAATTCCTTTCCGAGATCTACTCTCTCCCACAACAATTCGAGAAAAACGGGTACGCATATCATCCAAATTTTTAGAAAGGCATAATATTGCCATCACCTCAGATGCAACAGTGATGTCATATCCCCCTTCTCTTGGATAACCATTGGCCACACCACCTAAACTTACATTTATCTGCCGAAGAGCCCGATCATTCATATCAACGACCCGTCGCCACGCTATGCGACGGGCGTCTAAATCAAGAGAATTTCCCCAATAAATATGGTTATCAACCATCGCAGAAAGTAAATTATGCGCGGCGGAAATGGCATGCATATCGCCTGTAAAATGAAGATTAATTGCCTCCATTGGGATGACCTGAGCGTACCCGCCTCCTGCAGCGCCACCTTTCTGCCCGAAGCAAGGTCCTAGACTAGGTTCGCGCAAGCAAATTAAAGATTTTTTTCCAATTCTCTGAAGACCATCGCCAAGACCAACGGTTGTTGTTGTTTTACCTTCGCCAGCAGGGGTTGGAGTCATCGCAGTCACGAGAATCAATTTGCCCTTAGGGGCAGCCGCTTGTTCTACGGCCCAATCAAGGTCAAGCTTTGCCTTGTCACGGCCATACGGTAAGACAGCGTCGCTAGGTGCCCCTATCCTATTTGCTATCGTGTCGATGGGTTCTGCAGCAGTAGATCGCGCAATTTCGATATCAGAAGGCTGGCTCATAAAGGTTCGCTCCACTAGGGAATCGGGTATTAACTCAAGGGTCGCTTCCCAAAGAGGCTTGCGCAACCCCATACCTTGGAGACTTTAATGTCTGATCCCAGAGACTACCTTTGTCTAGCTCTTGATACTGAAGATGCCGATCAGGCTAGACGCATGTCTGAAACTTTAGGCGAAAGTATCCTATGGCACAAAGTTGGATCGGCCTTAGCTGTTCAAGGGGGTGAAGCTTTAATTAGAGATCTGAAAGCTGCCGGAAAGAAGGTTTTCTTAGATTATAAATTCCACGACATTGATCAAACAGTCGCAAATGCTGTTTCAGGCGCTGTTCGGCTAGGCGTAGATCTTCTTACGGTCCACGCGGTAGCACCCGTAGTTCGCGCAGCCTCCACTGCTAAGGGTAATTCAGACACTAAAATTGTTGCTGTTACTGTCCTTACTTCCATGGATGAAAGCGATCTAAAAGCTGAGGGCTGGAGCGATGGCGCACCGGCCTTGGTCCGTTCAAGGGCACAAACCGCAATCAACGAAGGTGCAGATGGCGTAGTTGCCTCAGCCCAAGAAGCAAAAATGCTTCGTGATATTCTTCCACCATCGACATTCATAGTAACACCTGGGATCCGCCCAGCGGGAGGCGATGCCCAGGACCAGAAACGCATTTCAACACCGGCGAGTGCTATAAGGGATGGATCAAATTTACTTGTCGTTGGGAGACCCATTCTGCAAGCCAACGATCCGAAAGGTGCTGCAAACGCAATCCTCGAAGAAATTGCAGGCGCCTTAAATTAGAAAATTTAATAAATTTTAAAAGGGGTTGGATATCTCATATCGAGTAATCATTAGATATCCGCTAACCAGAATTTTAAGAGGTTATTATTTTCCGATTACGCGAGCTTTTCACATAAGAAACGGCTAAGGCGCGCAAATGCGGCTGCTGCATCCGGACCTGTCACCCTTGCACGGATAAATCCGTGGATCATGCGCTCAGCGCGAAAAAAGCTTGTTTCAATACCAGCGCGCATCAACTTCGCCGCATACTCTACCCCATCATCAATCAAAGGATCATGCTCTGCCACAAGAATGAAAGTTGGCGGCAAGTTGGATAAGTCTTTGGCAATCAGAGGTGTAGCCATGGGATCGACTGATTTACCAGCTATATCGCCCAAATACGCAATCCAATAGCCTTGCATACTCTGAGTAGTAAGCCCTGGTGCAGATGCATTCCGCTTGTATGAATCAAATTCGAGTCGGTCTGTTAAACAAGGATAAATTAAACCTTGTGCCTTGAGTCTTGGGCCTCCATTTTCTCTAGCCCAAAGCGCCGTTGCCGCTGCCAGGTTTCCGCCAGCACTATCGCCTGCGACTGCTAGCCTCGATGCATCGATCCCATAAACTGATGGATGATTTTGCATATGTAATAGGACATCTACACAATCATGGAGCGCCGCCGGAAATTTATTTTCTGGCGCCAATCTGTAGTCGACACTGACTACTACTGCTCCAGTTTCAGAAGCAAGCCCCCAACCGGTCGTATCACTGGTATCGCAATCTCCTTTTACAAACCCACCCCCATGAAAATAGGCAATAGCTGCTTTGGGCCCGGAACTTGATGGTGAATAAATTCTTATCGGTATGCTTACCCCATCACGCCCCGCAACTACGCTATCTTTGACATTAATGTTTGCTGGTGGCGAAACGTTATTCGCGCGAGCATAAGCCGACCAATTTGCACGATCCTCTTCAAGGTTTTTGCCCGCAGGAAGCGCCGCACGCGCCTCTATCAGTGGTTTTACTTCTGGATGTAAATCGAAAGTCATTGGTCTTCTTCTTTAGCTACTTTGAGCAACACTTCAGGGTCTTCAATGGCATAGAATTTTCGAGCGGCTTCTTCGGTCAAGTATCCATCTAGGAGATCCCTACCAATGGCTGCGCGATCACGTTCAGCAGCAAAACCATATCCCCCAGACCCAGGCGTGGTCATATCAATAATCGCACCAGGGGGAACTGAAAAAGCCCCCTTACTAGGAAGAGTTTGGGCCCTACCGTCAGGCGGAGTAACTGTTACAGAGGCCGTAATTCCAGGATCCCCTCCCATTAAACCAAATGGTGGTGATGTCATCCTTTCCATACACAAAGCGCCAGTTGCAGCGGCACCCTCCAACATACGCCAACGTCTCCGCGCGCCATTCCCACCACGAAACTTTCCAGCACCTCCAGAGTCCGGTTGAATTTCATAATGCTCTACACGGACTGGAAATGCCATCTCCAGTACTTCCACAGGAGTATTCATGGTGTTTGAAATACCGCTCGCTATGACATTAATTCCATCTTTGTTTGGCCTAGCGCCAAAACCACCCTTGATTGTCTCATACGATACGTAGCGATTGCCGGTTCGAGGATCGACACCACCTAATGTCAATACAGCAGAGGTTCCTTGACTACATGCCATTACTTGATCAGGCATGAATTGAGAAAGAGCACCCATAACCATGTCTGCAGTTCGGTGAGACATTTCATGATTTGAATAGACGACAGGGGCTGGAAACTCACAGTTCACCACAGAGCCCTTAGGGGCTTTCACAGTAATTGCCCTCCAGCACCCCGAATTAGGAGGGATTAAGCTATTAGGATCTATCGCAGTTTTAAGACCACAAAAAACTCCCGATGCTGAAACTGATAGAGCCGCGTTCATCGGTCCAGGGACCTGTGGGTCACTTCCTTCGAAATCTACAACTATAGAGTCCTCTGACTTTGTAACCTTCATACGAACCCAGAAAGGTGCGTCCTCACCATTCGGCCCATCAACTATGCCATCACCATCACAGAAGTCCTCAAAATAACCTTCTCCATCAGGAAGTTCTGAAAGTGCAGCACGCATCAGTCGATCAGAATAATTTATAACTTCAGCCATATAAGCTATGAGTCGCTGAGAGCCATATTTCTCAGCTAAAGACGCAAGCCGATCGCATGCACGTAATGTAGCGGCAAGCTGTGAACCAAGATCACCTTTTCGCTCATCGGGTGTCCTAACGTTGGCTAGGATTACATCTTCAAGAGCTTGGTTTAATTCGCCTTTTGAATACAGCCTAACTGGTGGCAGGCGCAAACCCTCACCATAAATTTCCGTGACAGCACCGTAACTGCCTGGAGTGGCTGAGCCAATATCAGGCCAATGTGCACGCAAACATGCAAACCCTAAATGGACTCCCTCGTAAAAAGCAGGACGGACAATATTAACGTCTGGTAGATGACTACCGCCGAAATAGGGATCGTTATGGATAAAAACATCACCCTCATGCACATCCTTATCAAACGCTTTCACAACAGCGCGAACTGCATCAGGCATGGAGCCAAGGTGAATAGGAAGATCAGGCCCCTGTGCTACCATATCACCTGCACAGTCAAAAATTCCACAGGAGTAATCACCGGCCGATTTAAGAATGGGAGAATAGGCTGTTTTTGCGAGAACAACCCGCATTTCCTCAGCTATCTTGTAAAGACTATTTTTTACAATTTCGAAGGTGGCTGGATCCTGGATGTAGCTGCTCATTGCCCCTCCTCCAAACGCAATAACCTTATAAAACCATCACCATCCATTCCTGCCTGCCATCCTTTTGGGACTGAAATAGTACTTTCAATACTTTCAATCGCAGCCGGCCCTTCTACTGTGTAGCCCGATGGCATTTTAGCTCGATCTAGAACGGGGCCGTTCATACCACGCATTAATCGCGTGCCTTTAATGGGATCTCCAGAGCTTGCGGGGGATTGCCGGATGGCTAGAGATGGAATTTTTCCTATTGCAGACAGTCGAAGACTGACTATTTGAACTGGCTCGGTACGATTATCGTGCCCATAAGTCTGTTTATGACGGGTATGAAAAGCTTCGGAGACTTCTGCCAAAGCTGCAGCATCAAATTTTTCCTTCGAGGCAGAAACATTTAGCTCATAAGATTGTCGAGCATAGCGTGCATCTAAAGATCGCTCAAACTGACGACGATCTGGTGGCATTCCAGCTCGATCTAACATAGCAGCACCCTCTGCCTCCATTTCTTGATATGCTGCTTCGATGATCTGAGGTTCTGCCAAGTCTGACCTAAGGTAAACTGTACGTACATAGTCTCTCTTCAAGTCTGACCCAACCAAACCCAAAGCTGAGAATGCTCCTGGAATAGGAGGACATATAACCTCTGTCATTCCTAACTCTTCCGCCAGCGCCGCTGCGTGCAACGGTCCTGCTCCACCAAAAGCTGCCAGTGTGAAATCTCGTGGATCATGACCTCTTTCGACAGAAACTATTTTCAGAGCCTCAGCCATGGCGTGGTTCACTACATCGATGACAGCTGCTGCTGCACCTTCAACGGTCAAACCAAGGGGCTTTGCTAATTTTTCATTTATGGCCGCTTCAGCTTCTGCAAAATTTATTTGCATCTCTCCTCCAAGAAGAGAATTAGCGTCTAAATTACCAAGAATTAAATTACAGTCCGTTACAGTTGGCTCTGTTCCTCCACGACCATAGCAAACAGGACCAGGCTCTGCGCCAGCGCTTTTAGGTCCCACACGAATACCACCCGCCGCATCAACCCATGCGATGGAACCACCACCGGCAGAAACCTCAGCAAGATCTATCACGGGAACCCGGATAGGATGACCCGACCCATTCATCCAGCGGTTTGCACTTGCGCCTCCCGCAACCTCATACTCTGGTGTTGTTTCATATACGCCATCTCGGATTAAACTGGCTTTTGCTGTGGTCCCTCCCATGTCGAAAGTTAGAAGATTTGGACGCTCTGCCTGACGCGCAGCTAGCGATGCGGCGACCACTCCAGCAGCCGGCCCACTTTCAACCGCCATAGCTGGCATGGCCACACCCTCAGATGCCTCAAAGACCCCGCCGTTGGAACCCATTACATACATCCGCGGAAGCCCAAGGCTTTCTGTAGCCTGCTCCAACCGCTTTAGATAAGAAGCTAAAATTGGTCCGACGTAGGCGCAGATTGCTGTTGTCGAAGTCCGCTCAAACTCTCTTATTTCAGGCAATACCTCGCTCGAGAGGTAGATTGGAACGTCGAGCGCCTCACTAAGTTTCTTTCCGAGTTCCCGCTCGTGGGACGGGTTAACAAAGCTAAAAAGTAAAGAAACTGCCACAGCCTCGACACGATCTGCCTTAAGAACCGCAATAAGCTCATCAATTTCATTCTGAGCTAAATCTGTAATTACAGAACCATCAGAACTAAGGCGTTCCGTGATCTCAAACCGCCTTCGGCGAGGAATTAAAGTTGCTGGAGCATCTTGAAAAAGGTCATAAAGATCAGGTCGGGCCGATCGACGAAGCTCTAACACGTCACGGAAGCCTCGGGTCATGATCACAGCTGCTCGCGACCCTTTTTCTTCTAATATGGCATTGGTAACGACAGTGGTAGCATGGCTCAACAAACCCACATCTTTTGGCTTGATTGAATAACGCTCCATTGCCTGGGAAAGGGCAGTTAAAACACCTTGAGCAAAATCACTTGGGGTTGTTGGAGCTTTAGCAACTCCAATATTTCCAGTCGTGTCATCCACCAAAGCTACGTCAGTGAATGTGCCACCGATATCAACTCCGATCCGCCAGGTCATGCTGCAACAATCCTTCTTGATTCAGAAGGTATATGCTAATTCCACATTTCAAATAGAGCTAGTCAGTTGGCCTATAAAAGCTCTGTCGGCGACGAACGGGTTCAAGCAATGACCAATCCCCTGTCGCAACCTCATAACCCTTTGGGTGGGGCGCTCGCAATTCCATACCAAGCGAAGTCATCACGCGGTCGGCGCGAGAAGAACACGGTACAACGATGGTCCCAAATTTCCCCGCAGCGACCGGAGGGTTTGAACGAAATGCCTCAACAACAGATAAACGTTCAGTTAGGTTCAGAGGAGAAAA
>VMCJ01000093.1 GCA_008081395.1 Rhodospirillales bacterium
CGATCAGCAAGGTTGTGTTGCTGCAACAATTTTTGCTTTGAAAACATTGATAGGGCTAGAAATCCTAAATTTCTATTAAAATTATGTTCGAGAGGGTTCTCCTCTCCATCTAGTCTAGAGGTGAAAATCCTTCCTCGCGCCTAATATCATTTATTACTTCCTTCACTCTGTTGCGAAGGGGCGCATACTGCAGTCCAAATTCTTCGATAAGTCGGCTGTTATCGATCATGAAGTTTCCAGAAGTCTCTCTGCCGCCTGCTTCAGCTTCGAAGCGGATATCTGCGTTTGGTAGAAATTCCTTAACTATCGCAGCAAGTTGCCCAATGCTAACTGGAGTGCCGCCTGAATTATAAGTTTCGTGTTTTGGTTTGTCAGTTAGTAGAACGCGCGCCATCGCTTCGGCCATATCCTCGACATGGATCACGCAACGCATTGTATCGGCATGTGGAAACGTAACAGTGTTTCCTCTCGCTGGCTGGCACATGCAGTTTACATGGTCGATAGAGCCAAATTTTTTATCTGGGCCCGTAACGTTAGCAGGACGAATACAGGTGATTGTCATTCCATAGTTGCGACGATAGTCATGGGCTTGCCACTCGTTGATGGTTTTATTCACCGCATACTGAGTGTCCCCATAGCGCTCATCGTCCTCGTCAACCAATCTTTCGCCGAATTTTGATTGTTCGCCAGATACAGCTACCGACGAGGCAAAAACAGTATGTCTGATACCAGTCCGTCGTGCCGCTTCAAAGCAGTTGTCCATCCCTTGGATATCTAGCTTAAATGCAACGTGGGGCTCGAGCTCGCCGATAAAGTAGGAGAGGTTGATAACGCGCTCCGCCTTTGTTTCGATCATGGCGCCAATTACATCATCAAATGCTGTAACGTCACCTCTAATAACTCTGACATTTTCTAGATCATCGAAAGCTTCGGCAGCGCGAGTTGTATCGATGTCCATGACAGTCACCTCATGGCCATCTTTGTTTAAAATTGGTACAAGCCGGCGTCCTATAAAACCTGCGCCACCAATTGCTAAAATGGACATCTTTCTCGCCTCTCTAAACTAAATTTCCAACAACAAGCCTAACACCCTTGGCATCTGTGCAAAATGGGCATTAGCGGCGTTAAAGAGAAAAAAATTTAGGCATACAAATGCAGAAATGAGCCAGATTTTGAACTCTGTGGGGAAAATCTAACAGGGTGTTCGCTAATTGAAATGTCCGACTGCAACAGAAACTCTGAACTTGTTAGACCGGTTTTTACAGCCGGATTCACAAACTTAGGTTGCGGGTCTTACCTTGCATAACAGTGACTTCAGGTTTGTTTGCTCAGATATTGGGCAGCGTTGGGTTTTATCAGTCAGAAAATTCACAGGCCGCCAAGGGTTAAATGGTTGGCGCTCACCCCAACCAATAGGCAAAAAGACAGACGTCTTCCGCACTCCAGCTGTTATCCAAGCTCTAGCTTCCACTGAACCGTGAGCCGTTTCAACATGAACCTTTTGACCGTCACTAATTGAGAGGTCTGCAGCGACTTCTGGGTGTATTTGGCAATATAAATCCGGCCACATTTCTTGCGCCTGCCAAGCATAATGGGTCCAGCTGTGAAAATGAGGTGCTGGGGGTCTGCCTGTGACTAATTCCATGTTGAAGCCTTTGGCGCGAAGCGCAGCTCCAGGTCCCTCGGTATAATTTTCAATTACACGAGCGCGGGGCGCATAAACACGACCTTTATTGAAGGCATTTTCAACGCCAACTTCTGAGTCATCATCTAAAAGTTCTAAGAAGGGTAGATCAATGAGTGCTTCTCGTTCCCCGTAAAATTTTGGTAACGCAGTCATGCCATGAACTTGAAACATTGATTCCTGTTTTTCAGTCCAAAATTCGAGTTTCCCCGACGGAGAGGGGAAGCGATTGCCATCACGGGAGCCAACAGCAGTTGTGCCAGGTAGATAAAGAGTTTCTTTTTCCTCGTCTTCTTCAGAGCAGACTGGAAACCTAACCCAACGATATGGTTTTTCGTGCAGTCGTTTTTGTGTGACGCCACGCATTTGCTCGGAGTCGATCATTGCCTCGTCCCAAAAACAGGCCGGGTCCTTCCATCTTTCTTTCAACACATCCTGATAGCCGAACCGTTTCCCAAGCTCGATCCAAATCCAGCCGTCTGGTTTTGCTTGACCCGGGGGATCAATCATTCGATCAATCCAAACGATCCTTCTGTCTTCGCAAGCTCTTCCTATTTCACCTTTTTCAATTCCTGTAGCAGCAGGAAGTACATAATCTGCCCATGCACTGGTTTCGTTTGCAAAAATATCAATGTGCACAAGCAGTTCTAATGATGCGAGTGCCTTCCGACTTTCAGTCTGATCTGGCCACAAAGCCATTGGATTGTTGCATGTGATCAACGCCTTGAGTGGGTAAGGAAGGCCTTGACTCATCGCCGCCGTCCAACCTGTTGGGCTGGTTCGAATGCGAGGGCGAGATATCGGCATTCGGCGGTCAGTAGGTGCATTAGCTTCTGCTGGCACAGATGCTGACATGTTGAAGTAAGCGCCTCCCTTGCGACCCCAGTTTCCAGTGATTGCCGCTACAAACATCAGGGCACGGTTAGACTGCACCGAATTCATGTGTTGATTGATGCCTCGGCTGCCGAAAATTACGCAACCGTCTGCACTGGCGATCTCTTCCGCCAGTTTCTTTATATCAGAAACTTTAATATCGGTTATCGGGGCGGCCCACTCCGGGGTATACCCTTGGGCAAAAATAAAATCGCGCCACTTTTCCCAACCTATGACCCAGTCTCGGCAAAACTTAGTATCATGTAAATCGTTAGCGAGAATATGGTGGGCGATGGCCAGACTGAGAGCCATATCACCCCCTGGTCTGATAGCTAAATGTTTGTCAGCCTTTGATGCTGTTACCGTAAAACGCGGATCAACAACAACCATCTTGGCGCCTCTTTTTAGGCGCCAATCATTGATCATGCCAAAGTGAACAGGTCGAGTCTCCGCTTGATTGTCGCCGATGTAGACGTAAAGCTCAGCTGATCCTAGATCATCTTCTACGTAACTATTGCCGGAGCCACCAACTCCTTGAACAAGAGTGTAGGCAATGTTTTTACCACTTGAGCAGTAAGGTTCTGTTGTTTCAACGTTTGGCGTCCCCCACATCTGCGAGAAGATCCGGATATAGCCCTTGTTAGTTAATGTTCCTGTTCGTGTTCCTGTAAAAATTCCTAAGGCATCTGGTCCATATTCTTCGCGCATCCCAGCTAGTTTGTTGGCAATTTCATCTAGTGCTTGGTCCCAGGAGATCGGTTCAAAAACATTCTCTCCACGAGCGCCTACTCTTTTTAATGGAGTTTTTAGTCGATCTTTTGAGCCATAAAGCTGCAAAGTAAGTTGAGATTTTGGACAAACGCGGCCATTGAGTTTTGGGTCAGCTGGGTTGCCTGTGACTTTGACTAACTTGTTTCCCTTGAAATGGAAATTTGTCGTGCAAGCATTGAAGCAAATATTGCAACCACCCGGTTCAATCCGATCCGCCTCTCTTTCTTCTCTAGGCAGTCCATACGGGAAAGTGGTCACTTCATCTTTTTGACTCCAGCCAGAGTCGGTGACTGCTGGGTTAGCCTTATCAGTGCTAGAAAAGTCACATGCGTCTTTTATGAGGCGATCCAGGTATATAGTGGCTGGACCCAATAACCATGGGTCATTGTCTATTGATTGTCTGCCCTCTGTCTCAAATTCAGAAATCAGATCATCGCGATTGCCAAAACGTATTGCGTTGGTGGGACAGACAGCCTGACAAGCAGTAGTTAGATCCCCATTTGCGCGACGGTCATGGCATAAGTCGCATTTTACTGCGTGGTGTCCCTCAGCATCAAAACCCATGGCGCCATATGGACATGCAGCAACACATTCACCGCAGCCAACACACCTATTCTCGAGGACACTTACAACGCCGGTGACTGGATCCTTAATGATTGCTTTGGGCTCCACTGGGCAGGCGCGCAGACAGGCTGGTCGTTCACACTGTTGGCAAGCTAATTTTAAAAAATCGAGGGATGCTGATCCATCATTGCTCTCGCCACCGAGCCACAGAACGCGATTTCGGCGCTCACCTGGGCCAAGTCCGTGTTCTGCCTTGCAGGCTACTTCGCAACTTTTGCAGCCTGTGCATCGCTCAAGATCAATTAAAAGTGCAAGTCGGCTCATAGATCAGAAATCCAAAGCCAAAAAGTGGAACCAATAAGGTTCGCCGCCATTTGCTGCGTACTTTGCGAAGAACATGACAATAACCACATGCAGCAATAGGCCAATAATAAACCCCCAAGCAAGCAATCTGTGTGATAGGCGCCAAAAGATTTGGGCGCGCGAGAGTTTTTCCTTAGCGCCCGTTAAACCCTCCTCTATTGCCGCTAGCCGGCGGTACCTGAAAGCCTTTATGGGGGAGTGCAAGTAATGCTTGATTTTAAGAGAAAACGCAGCTTCCTGAGCGGAAGCTTCGATAGTTTCTAAAAGTAAGCGTTTACTTTGAATTATTTCATAAAGGCGTTGCCGCTTATCTGGATCTGCCGCTGCGAAGCCACCGCGCTTTTCACCGAATGTCATTGATGCTAGCCGAGATCCTTTGGTGCGGCCCCAAAGTCCTAGAATAATAAGTCCCACTATCATCAGAAGCAGAATCGCAGGAGGGCGACTGAGGTTCTGAATACTATGTGACAGGACAAGGGAACTCCCAATACTCGCTAACCAAACATGCAGGCGAAAGCCATATTTGCCTGGACCGCCAAAGCGTTTTGCTAGGACTGCCACAAAAGATGAAAGTAGCAAAAGAGCTCCAAGCACAGCCGCAGATTGTAGAATTGGGCCGCCAGATTTTCCCCATTCATTAGGTAAAGAGGATGTTATGATTGAAAAAAACACGCCACCAACCAGCGACAGTATTACAATCGTTGTTAGTGAGCGGTTAGGTAAATCTAAACTCTTTTTAGACCCAACAGGTTTCAATTTGGTTTGTCGCCTTTAAGGGTAATCCGATGCATCCGTCGACGTTGGCCCTGGTAGTCATTAACTGCGTGATGTTGGGTGGCGCGATTGTCCCACACTGCGACAGATCCGGGCTGCCATTGGAAACGGCATGTAAACTCAGGCCGAATTATATGATCGCAAAGCCAATGTATGAGGCCGCGGCTTTCATCTTCGGTCATACCTTTAAACCGGACAGTGTGAGATCGATTGACGAATAGTGACTTTAGGCCAGTCTCAGGATGTGTGCGCACAACTGGATGGTCTGATTCATAGGATTGGGCGGCTGGGTTAAATGTGCCTTTCATCGCATCTAGGCGAGCCATACCGGCTGCTCGGCCACCTTTGTAACCATGATCTGACGAGTTAATAGCTCTCAAGCCATCCAAGGCTTTTTTTAAACCAACGGATAGAGCATCGTATGCCGCTGCTGTATTCGCAAAGAGAGTGTCGCCCCCAAATTCGGGTGTTTCTAGCGCATATAAAACGGTGCCCATCGCGGGTTCAGGCATGTACGAGGTATCTGAGTGCCAGGATCCACCAAAGTTTTTTGCGTCTGTTTCGGTTTTGAGAATTTCTGTAACTTCTGGCGTGTCCTCTAAACCTCTTATGAACGGATAAATATCTGGTTCACCAAAAATGCGAGCAAATTCGCTCTGAGATTTTGGTGTTAACTTCTGTTCGCGAAAGAAAATAACTTTGTTTTCAAGAAATGCGTCCCGGATTGTAGCCGTCTCACTATTGGTAAGACCATCTGAAATACTGATATCTAGAATTTCCGCTCCGAGGGCTCCAGAAATGGGCCGAATTCGCATAATCTACTATTCTCCATTTGCCGCTGCGAATGCAGCGATGTTGCGTTCTATATCATAAGGTCGCGGCACTAAATCTTCTGCATCCCATTCAGTTCTGTGGACGCTAAAAAAATCCCCTCCATAAACATGCAAGGCGCCAGTAAGCTTGTCTAGCGGATTGGTAACCGAGTGGATGATATCCTTTCCAAGAGGCGACACATCTCCCGGTCCCATAGACTTTGCCCCAGCAGCCTCGATATCATTCTCTGCATCTTCTGGTAGTTGTCTCCAAAAAATATTGTTTTCGCGCCCCGTATACAGTCCAATTACTGCCCACATTTCGTGATTGTGAGGCATGATCGACATGTTCCTGCCCCAGACTAGGTTGAGGATTGTCAAATCCGGTGAATTATAGATGGGAAAAGCGCCTGCCTTAGAAGGTTCTCCTAATGCGCGGAGCACTTCATTTGGCTCGGAGCAGGCTTCCTCCAATAGTGCTTTCACCGACATATGTGAGGAAACTGATTTTACCGCGCTTCGACATTCTTCAACAAATTTATCTAGGTCAAACATAAAAAATTTTCCGAATCATTGCGTGATACTAGAAAAATTTCATGCAAAAACTTATCAAGTCAAATAATTATCCACTCTTGATTATTTCGTCCCAATCATAAAGGCGCGGCTCCTTAGCCAAAAATCTTCGGACGGCTTCATGATGAAAATTTGTTTTGCGCATGGCCTCTTGGGCGGCGCACTCTGCGTCGGTCATTTCTGCTTGGCTTGAAGAGTGGCTTCGGTGAAACATTGCTTTAGCGAGAGCTTGAGCTTCACCAGAACCTTTTGCGATATTTTTAGCCATCCAAATAGCGCGGTTTAGGAGTTCTTCCGGAGAGCATATTTCATTTATAAGGCCTAAATTTTGTGCCTCCTCAATCCCAAAAGATCGCCCGGTATAGGCCAATTCTTTAGCTCGACGGGCGCCGATAGCCCGAGGCAGGGTGTAGGCAATTGCCATATCTGGGATTAAGCCAATTCTTCCAAACACTAAGCAAAATCGCGCTCTCGGTGTAGCTAACATGATGTCAGCTGTCATTGCTAAACTAAAGCCACCACCGAAGGCGATACCATCGACAGCTGCAATGGTAGGTTTGGGAAGATTGATCAGTCGGTAGAGTACCCCAAGTGTTTTGCGAAGGCCTGAATTCCTACTTTCTGCTGGTTTGCCCTCACTTCCTTGCATACGGGTTACGTCGGCGCCCGAGCAAAAATTGCCGCCCGCTCCACTAATAACGAGAGCGCGAATGTCATCGTCTTTTTCCACTCTATCAACAAGTTTTGGAAGGTCGTGGTCGAATATCCTCTGACTAATGGCATTCATTTTTTGGGGCCTATTCAGAGTAAAGACTGCAATTCCGTCCTTTACTTCGAATAGAGTATCCTGATGCGATGGGTTGAGGTGCATTTTTATCCTCCCATAAAAGCCATTAAGCGCCGTAACGATATCGATAGCAGCGAAGAAGCGAAAGCTTCTCAAGACTGTTTGCTTGGCCAAGGTATCGCCATTGGTGATACTCTTATGCCGAATCTTCAGGATGGATTTTTATTATGGCCGTTTCATTTGATCTTTCTAATCACACAGCGTTGGTGACGGGTGCCACGGGAGGTATTGGTGCCTCTATCGCTCGTACTTTGCATGGTGCCGGAGCAAATCTCGTTATTTCTGGTACTCGGCAGGCAGCGCTCGACAGTTTGCTTGAGGAGCTTGGGGAGCGCGCTGTCGCGATCCCATGTAATTTGTCTGATGCCGATGATGTAAACACCTTAATTAAGAGTGCTGAGGAAGCAGCTGGGCCAGTCGATATTTTGATTAATAACGCAGGAATGACAAAAGATGGTCTGGCCATGCGTATGAACGATGATGACTGGGAGAGTGTATTGGCCGTTGACCTTTCCGCAGCATTTCGCCTTTCTCGAGCTGCTTTAAGAGCAATGCTTAAGGCGCGATGGGGGCGGATTATCAATATAACTTCTGTCGTAGGTCACACTGGCAATCCTGGACAAGCTAATTATGCAGCCGCAAAAGCAGGCTTGGGTGGCATGACTCGCTCGCTGGCTGCTGAGACAGCTGCTCGAGGGGTCACAGTTAACTGTGTCGCCCCAGGGTTTATTCAAACTGCAATGACAGATGCGCTAAACGAAAAACAGAAGGCAGCAATTCTTGAGCGCATTCCCGCTGGTAAGATGGGAACACCGGAAGACGTTGCAGCAGCGGTTCTATATCTTGCGTCTGACGCAGGGGGGTACATTACTGGTCAATCCATCCATGTAAATGGCGGCATGGCAATGGTGTGAGGCTCAGCGATAGGATCTTGCTTCTTATGTTTCTGTAGCTAAAGACATCTTGAAAAACAAAAAACGAGTATTCCATTGCTTTTTTGTAGCTTTAGGCATTGCGAAACTGCTGCAAAACCCGTTATTCAGTTAATAACGAAATTCCAAGGAAAACGGGCATGAGTGACACAGCTGATCGCGTAAAGAAGATCGTCGTCGAACATCTGGGCGTCGAGGAGAGCAAGGTTACTGAAAACGCTAGCTTTATTGATGATTTAGGCGCTGACAGCCTTGACACTGTTGAGCTGGTAATGGCGTTTGAAGAAGAATTCGGTTGTGAAATTCCAGATGATGCTGCAGAAAAAATTGTCACTGTTAAGAATGCCATCGATTATATCAGTGAGCACGCTGACAGCTGACACCTTTTAGGTTTGGGGGGCGCGAAGTCTCTGGCCTCGCTCCCTTCGCCGTGCGGTTAGGGGGAAGCTATGAAGCGCGTGGTGGTTACGGGTATGGGGCTGGTAACGCCCCTTGGATGTGGGCTTGACCTTCCTTGGAAGCGAATGCTGGCGTCTGAATCAGGCATTGTGCCAATTGACAGATTTGATACCTCAGACCTGCCAGCGAAAATTGCTGGACAACTCCCCATGGGTACAGCAGATGGAGAGTTAAATCTCGATGACGTTATGCCAGCAAAGGATCGTCGCAAAGTAGACTCCTTTATCGTTTATGGAGTGGCGGCAAGCGATATCGCGATTAAAGACTCTGGCTTAGATACGTCAGATTCTGACTTGATGGAGCGCGCTGGAGTAATGATTGGCTCCGGTATCGGCGGTCTAGATACTATCTACGAGACCTCGGTTACGCTGCATGAACGTGGGCCGAGAAGAGTGTCTCCGTTCTTTATACCAGCCAGCCTTATCAACTTGGTTTCTGGTCAAGTTTCGATCCGTCACGGATTAAAAGGTCCCAATCATGCAGTTGTGACGGCCTGTGCTACCGGGGCGCATGCCATCGGTGATGCCGCGCGTATGATCCGCGCTGGTGATGCGGATGTAATGGTAGCTGGGGGAGCCGAGGCAGCTATTTGCCGCCTTGGGATCGCAGGCTTTGCTGCCGCCCGCGCACTCTCGACTGGCTTCAATGATGAACCAGCCCGAGCTTCTCGCCCATGGGACGTGGATCGTGATGGATTTGTTATGGGTGAAGGTGCCGGCGTTGTAGTCTTAGAGGAATATGAGCAGGCAAAGGCGCGCGGTGCAAAGATTTACGCAGAGGTAGTCGGATACGGCATGAGTGGAGACGCTCATCATGTTACCGCTCCAGCCTCAGACGGAGATGGTGGCTTTCGTGCGATGCGTGCCTGCCTTAAAAGTGCTGGTGTGACTACCGCGGAAATTGATTATATCAATGCGCATGGCACCTCTACCCCTCTGGGAGATGAGATTGAGCTTGGTGCAGTAAAACGGCTCTTCGGAGCTGATGCGGATAGGCTTACCATGTCTTCAACCAAGTCTGCGATTGGTCATCTTCTTGGTGCCGCAGGGGCTGTAGAAGCTATATTCTCCATACTTGCAATTAGAGATGGCGTTGCGCCTCCAACCTTAAATTTAGACAACCCGTCGGAGGGATGTGATTTGGACCTTGCCCCAAAGGAGGCAAAGGAAAGACCAATCAATTTTGCGCTCTCAAATTCATTTGGTTTTGGTGGAACCAATGCCTCGGTTCTGTTTAAGGCGGTCTGAGCTGATTGGATGCGACGAGCAATCTTAGGTCTTGCGTTTTTAGCGCCAGGCCTTATTGCCCTGTTATTTTTTTTGCTTCTAAATTCTTTTGATAAAGCTGGGCCTTCGCAATCTAAAACATATTTTCTAGTTGAACGAGGTGACTTGCCTCTCTCTGTTTCCGAGCGGCTCCAGCAAGTTGGTGTTATCAAAAGTGCGTTTCTATTTCGTGTTTTAATTCGACTAGAAAACACGGGTTCAGAAATTAAAGCTGGTGAATATGAAGTGCCTGCGGCAGCTTCATATCGTGATATTTTGAGACTTTTAACCAATGGTCCAACTGTGGTGCGAAAGCTCACAGTGCCGGAGGGCGTAACCACAGCTGAGGTTGTTGCGATTGTTAAGAGGGCTGATGGTCTTGTTGGTGAAGTGCCTCAGGATCTTGGTGAAGGTACACTCTTACCTGAAACCTACCATTATTCTTGGGGCGACACGCGAGAAGGCTTGATAAGCCGAATGCGGGACATGATGTCGGATGTTGTCTCT
>VMCJ01000036.1 GCA_008081395.1 Rhodospirillales bacterium
CGCATACCTGCAAGTTGCTTGATCTGAGCTTCCGATCCCCGGGCGCCTGAATGCGCCATCATATATACTGCATTGATGGGCTCACCAGGCTTTTCAGCCTCTATACCCTTCATCATTGCAGCAGCGACTTTGTCAGTGGTGTTCGACCACGCATCTACAACCTTGTTATACTTTTCACCCTGCGTGATGAGACCGTCCATATATTGGCGCTCATACTGTTCTACCTGCGTCTGCGCCTCATCAACCAACGCTGCCTTTTCGGGGGGAATCACCATGTCATCTTTACCAAATGACACACCGGCTAAAGTGGCCGTCGAAAAACCTAAGCTCATCAGACGATCAGCGAATATGACTGTATCTTTCTGACCGCAGGTTCTGTACACGGTGTCAATTAGGTTGGTAATTGCTTTTTTGGTCATCACCTGGTTGACCTCATCGAAGCGCATACCATTCCGGGACGGAAGCAGTTCGCCAATAACCATTCGTCCTGGCGTTGTGTCGTAAACGGTGACCTGTTCGTCGCCGTTAATATCCGTCCACCGCCAACGAGCTTTTACCTTGCTATTGAAGCTAACAATACCCTGGTCAATCGCCTGTTTCGCCTCTCCTACACCACGGAAAAGCATACCTTCGCCCTTTTCACCTGAACGCTCCATGGAGAGATGATAAAGACCGAGGATAATATCCTGCGTGGGGACGATGATTGGCTTACCGTTTGCTGGACTTAAGATGTTATTTGTAGACATCATAAGCACTCGAGCTTCAAGCTGGGCCTCTAGGGATAGCGGCACATGGACCGCCATTTGATCCCCATCAAAGTCTGCGTTGAACGCAGTGCAAACAAGCGGATGAAGTTGAATGGCCTTACCTTCTACAAGCTTTGGCTCGAAAGCCTGTATGCCGAGACGGTGTAGAGTCGGAGCACGGTTCAAGAGAACAGGATGCTCTCTAATTACTTCCTCTAAAATATCCCAAACTTCTGGACGTTCCCGTTCAACCATGCGCTTTGCAGCTTTGATTGTAGTGGCCATTCCATAAATTTCGAGCTTTGAATAAATCATAGGTTTAAAGAGCTCGAGAGCCATCTTTTTGGGCAGGCCACATTGATGCAACAGAAGATTAGGACCAACCACAATTACCGAACGACCTGAGTAGTCGACACGCTTTCCAAGCAGATTTTGCCTGAACCGGCCCTGCTTTCCTTTGAGCATATCTGACAACGACTTCAAGGGTCGCTTATTTGCACCCGTGATAACTCGGCCACGACGTCCATTGTCAAAAAGAGCGTCCACTGATTCCTGTAACATCCGCTTTTCATTGCGAACGATGATATCTGGAGCGCGCAGCTCAATCAGGCGCTTCAGGCGATTGTTACGATTGATAACACGGCGATAGAGATCGTTGAGGTCTGAGGTAGCAAAGCGACCACCATCAAGTGGTACTAATGGACGCAATTCTGGCGGAATGACAGGAATTACATCCATAATCATCCATTCAGGCCTGGAGCCTGACTCAAGAAATGCCTCAATCAGTTTAAGACGTTTTACTATCTTCTTTCGTTTGGCCTCCGAATTTGTATTGCGGAGCTCTTCGCGTAAATTTTCTCGCTCTTGACCTAAATCCAGACCTACTAAAATGTCTTTAATAGCTTCCGCACCAATTGAGGCGGAGAAACTATCTGCCCCATAGTCGTCTTGAGCTTGATAGTATTCGTCTTCGCTGAGCAGCTGACGCTCTCCGAGATCTGTGAGCCCTGGATCAGTGACTAGGAAGCTCTCGAAGTACAGTACCCGCTCTAACTCACGTAGGGTCATATCAACCATCAAGCCAATACGACTTGGTAGAGACTTCAAAAACCAAATGTGAGCGACAGGAGCTGCCAGCTCAATATGGCCCATTCTCTCTCGGCGCACTTTTGTGAGGGTAACCTCCACCCCGCATTTTTCACAAATGATACCCCGGTACTTCATGCGCTTGTATTTACCGCATAAGCACTCATAGTCCTTGATCGGCCCAAAAATACGAGCACAGAAAAGTCCGTCCCGCTCTGGCTTAAAGGTCCTGTAGTTAATAGTTTCAGGCTTTTTGATCTCTCCATACGACCATGAACGGATGCGTTCAGGGCTTGCTATGGAAACACGGATCTTATCAAAGCTCTGCGCGCCCTGAACTTGTCCAAAGACCTTCATTAGTTCATTCATGGGGCTAGCTCCTTAAGCTGCAGGTTGAAGAGAACACAAATGCGCATTAGATGCATTACTAATTCTCTGTCTCCAGAAGTTCGACATTGAGGCCAAGAGAACGAAGTTCCTTCACGAGAACGTTAAAGCTCTCTGGTATTCCAGCCTCGAAGGTATCATCGCCGCGGACAATTGACTCATATACTTTGGTGCGCCCAGACACATCGTCAGATTTAACTGTTAGCATTTCCTGAAGCGTGTAAGCAGCACCATAAGCCTCTAAGGCCCAGACTTCCATTTCACCGAAACGCTGGCCACCAAATTGCGCCTTACCGCCAAGAGGCTGCTGGGTCACTAAGCTATATGGACCGATAGACCGAGCATGGATTTTGTCGTCCACAAGATGATGTAGCTTCAGCATGTAGATGTAGCCAACCGTCACCTTACGATGGAATTCTTCACCCGTGCGCCCATCAATCAGTGTCGATTGCCCAGACGTTGCCAGTTGCGCCTTCTCCAACATCTCATTGATATCACTCTCGCGAGCTCCATCAAAAACAGGAGTTGCAATAGGCATTCCATCACGAAGATTGTGAGCAAGCTCTATCACTTCATCGTCATTGAGGTCAGCAATATCTCCATCGTACATCTCAGGACCATAAACATCTTTAAGCTTTGCTCTTAAGTCCTTAAATGCCTTGGCACCTTGCTGAACACCCTCGAGCATACTCTCAATTTGCTGACCCAGAGCTGCACAAGCCCAACCAAGGTGGGTCTCCAAAATCTGCCCCACATTCATTCGACTTGGAACACCAAGCGGATTTAGAACTATATCAACAGGGGTTCCGTCCTCAAGATGAGGCATATCCTCAATAGGAACGATGGTGGAGACAACACCTTTGTTGCCGTGACGACCAGCCATCTTATCACCAGACTGCAGCTTCCGTTTCACTGCAACGAAGACTTTTACCATCTTCATCACGCCTGGAGGCAGTTCGTCTCCCCGCTCAAGCTTCTCAACCTTGTTCTCAAATCGATCGGAGAGCTGCTTAACGCTTTCATCATAGCGCTTACCTAGAGCCTCCAATTCCTTCATTATAGGATCATCAGAGACTACGATTTGACGCTGCTGCGTGGATGTGAGCTCATCCAGAAGAGGTCCATCAATCTTAGCGCCCTTCTTTGCGGATTTTACACCCTTAGGACCTGAGACGATTTCCCGACCTAACAAGAGTTCGCGAAGGCGAGCATTAAAGCTACGAGTGATAATGTGCTTTTCATCGTCTCGATCTTTGGCAAGACGCTCGATTTCTTCCTGATCAATAGCTCGAGCTCGTTCGTCTTTCTCAACACCACGACGAGAGAAAACACGCACATCAACTACTGTACCAGTAACCCCCGGCGGGACCTTTAAGGACGTATCACGGACGTCAGCAGCCTTCTCGCCAAAGATAGCCCGAAGTAGTTTTTCTTCCGGTGTCATCGGTGACTCACCTTTTGGAGTCACCTTACCAACCATGAGATCGCCAGGCTTTAATTCAGCTCCTACATAAACCATTCCAGCTTCATCTAGATTCCGGAGGGCTTCCTCGGAAACATTTGGAATATCTCGGGTTATCTCTTCCTGCCCAAGCTTGGTATCACGTGCCATTACCTCGAATTCTTCAATGTGAATGGAAGTAAACACATCATCACGGGCGATACGCTCGGAAATAACTATCGAGTCTTCGAAATTATAGCCATTCCATGGCATGAACGCACAAAGCACGTTACGACCAAGGGCCAAATCACCAAGATTGGTGGAGGGGCCGTCAGCAATAATATCGCCGGACTCTACGCGATCACCTTTTTTAACCAGCGGACGCTGTGTGATACAGGTTGATTGGTTAGATCGCTCGAACTTTTGCAGGGTGTAAATATCTACACCCGTATCACCTTGCGCCTCATTTTCGTTAACACGGATAACAATACGCATTGCATCGATCTGATCGACAACTCCACCGCGCTTAGCCGTAATAGTCGCTCCAGAGTCTCGTGCAACAATTGACTCCATACCTGTACCAACAAGGGGAGCTTGGGTTTGTAAAAGAGGCACCGCCTGACGTTGCATGTTTGAACCCATCAATGCTCGGTTCGCGTCATCATTCTCTAAAAATGGAATCAGCGCGGCAGCAACTGATACTAACTGCTTTGGTGAAACATCCATGAAGTCAATTTGACTGCGCTGAGCAAGCAGGTAGTCACCATTTGCCCTACAGTCCACTAACTCGTTTTTGAATTTATTTTTCGAGTCTAAAGGAGCGTTAGCCTGCGCAACGGTGTGACGGGTTTCTTCCATGGCCGACATATAGACGACATCATCTGTAACCAATCCATCAACAACCTTACGGTACGGGGTCTCAATAAAACCGTACCTGTTAACGCGGGCATATGAGGCCAGACTATTAATCAATCCAATGTTAGGCCCTTCGGGCGTTTCAATTGGACAAATACGGCCATAATGCGTGGGATGAACATCACGGACCTCAAAACCCGCTCTCTCACGGGTTAAACCGCCTGGCCCAAGGGCTGAAAGACGGCGTTTATGGGTAATCTCGGAGAGCGGATTCGTTTGATCCATAAACTGTGAAAGCTGGGAAGACCCAAAAAATTCTCGCACTGCCGCCGCAGCTGGCTTTGCGTTAATTAGATCCTGGGGCATCACAGCGTCAATATCAACAGAACTCATCCGTTCGCGAATGGCTCGTTCCATCCGAAGCAAACCAACACGATATTGATTTTCCATCAACTCACCAACAGATCGAACCCTGCGGTTTCCAAGGTGATCGATATCATCCACTTCCCCACGACCGTCTTTGAGGTCGACAAGCGTTTTAACAATCGCCAACACATCTTCTCGCCGCAACACACGCATGGTGTCTGGGGTGTCCAGATCGAGCCTTGCATTCATTTTTACACGGCCAACAGCTGATAGATCATAGCGTTCACTATCAAAGAACAAGCTTTTAAACATTGCTTGTGCTGACTCAGGGGTCGGCGGTTCGCCTGGGCGCATCACACGATAAATATCCGTGAGCGCGTCATCTTGGCTTTCGTTCTTATCAGCTGCCAACGTTTTCAGGATATAAGGGCCTACCTCAACATCATCGATCGCGAGGACGGGGATCTCATTGATACCCGCTTCCTGCAAAGTATCTAACAGAGCCTCATCTATCTCAGCCCCGGCCTCCGCGAAGATTGCACCTGATGTCATGTCAACGATATCACGCGCCAAATACTTACCGATAAGTTCCTCTGTAGATGCCAAACGTCGCTTGACACCTTTCTCAGCCAACTTCGTAAGGACACGCGGCGTAATCCTTGAACCCTCTTTAACAACCACTTCGCCAGTGGACGCATCACGAACATCCATGAGCGCTTTGCCTGGCTTCAAAGAAGCTGGATCAAAGGGCGCTGTCCATCCATCTGCAGCACGCTCAAACAAATCGGTCTCATAGAAATATGAGAGAATTTCTTCAGGCGTGAGACCCTCAGACTCTTCAGGAGGGAACACTTGGCCTTCAACTGCTAATTCTTCCTTACGCTTAGCTGTTGCATCATTATCAAGAGCTAAAAGCATGGTCGTAACAGGCAGTTTCCGACGGCGGTCAATGCGAACGTAAACTAAATCTTTGGAGTCAAATTCAAAATCTAACCACGAACCACGATATGGGATCACACGTGCCGCGAAAAGCAATTTGCCCGACGAGTGGGTCTTTCCCTTGTCGTGATCAAAAAAGACACCAGGGGACCGGTGCATTTGAGACACGATAACACGCTCTGTACCGTTCACTATAAAAGTGCCGTTTGATGTCATGAGCGGCATATCGCCCATGTAAACATCCTGTTCTTTTATGTCTCGAATAGAGCGAGAGCCTGTTTCTTCATCCACGTCCCATACGACCAAACGCAAGGTGACTTTAAGTGGAGCAGAGAATGTCAATCCACGCTGACGACATTCTTCCACATCATATTTGGGATCCTCAAACTCGTAGTCTACGAATTCAAGTTGAGCCTTTCCTGCAAAATCTTTCACTGGAAAGACAGAGGAGAGCGCCTCGTACAAGCCTTGCGACCGCCGATCTTCAGCCGATAGACCTATTTGCAGAAACGCATCGTAGGATTGTTTTTGCACTTCGATCAAATTCGGTATTGGAGCAACCTCGCGGATATGCCCAAACCTGCGACGAATTCTTTTGCGACCGGTCATCGACATCGCCATTGGCGCGTCTCCCTATCGTTTAAAAGCCATTATGAGATTTATATATACCTCTAACGACTTCAACCCATCCAAATTTATCACTTGGATGGAAGTTAGTGTAGCACGCCGAATGTAAAATCAGCGCGCAAGCTCAACAAAAACCCGGCTAGGCTAAAAAGCCTAACCGGATATAAGATGGAAGCTTATTTAAGCTCGACAGTAGCGCCAGCTTCTTCGAGCTTCTTCTTAATTTCTTCCGCTTCATCCTTCGATGCACCTTCTTTAACAGCTTTTGGTGCACTTTCTACAAGGTCTTTGGCTTCTTTGAGGCCCAGACCTGTGATACCGCGAACTTCTTTAATAACGTTAATCTTCTTGTCACCAGCAGAAGCGAGGATGACGTCAAACTCGTCTTTCTCTTCTGCAGCAGGCGCATCCGCACCGGCGCCACCACCAGCAGCAGCCACTGCCACAGGAGCAGCAGCAGATACGCCCCACTTCTCTTCGAGCATCTTGGATAGCTCGGCAGCTTCGAGGACGGTAAGGGCGGAAAGTTCTTCAACGATCTTATCGAGATCGGCCATTTTTATTTACTCCTAGTAGATCAATTAGCGCGGGTGTTCATTTACAAAGCACCCAGCGGTTGAGATTTAAGCTTGTTCTGATGATCCATAAGCACCAAAGACCCGGGCAAGTTGCCCAGCTGGCGCTGCAGTGACTTGCGCAAGGCGAGTAGCTGGTGTTGCTATCATGCCGACGATCTTAGCGCGCAGTTCATCGATACCCGGCAGAGACGCAAGCGCCTTCACCTCAGCAACACTGAGTGCTTTACCGTCTAGCCCACCACCAACAACTTCGTATTTGTCGTTATCACTGGCATATTTTACCGCGACCTTTGCGGCAGATACGGGGTCATCAGAGTAGGCAACCGTAGTTGGGCCACTGAACAAATCAGCCATACCCTCATACGGCGTTCCATCGAGCGCCAGTTTGGCCAGCCGGTTCTTCGTTACTTTAAAACCGGCTCCTGCCTCCCTCATGCGCCCACGAAGGTCGGTCATTTGCGCAACAGTCAAACCTTTTTGGTGCGCAACAACTATGCTGCTCGCACTGGAAAAGGTTTCATGCAACGCCTCGACCACCTGTTCCTTCTGCTGTCGATGCAAGTGGGTCTACTCCGTTAATAGGAGTGAAATGGATTAACCACTTCACCCGGGTTAAGCTGCTTGAGACACATAATCCCTAACAGCGGACTTCCGCCTCTCCGGTGGTGACCCCAGCGCACTTCGACCCAAGAAGAGCCTTTCAGAACCGCTATGATCTCCTGTCTCATGAAGGCTGAAAATTTAAGCTGAATAACCCATTTATTTTTTTGGATCGTCAGCGCCCTCAATCTCGGACAGACGTTCTTTAATACCCCTGATACATACTTACAGGGGCCAACAGTTGAGTTTCCCCAACCGTATTCCTTATCTTAAGATACTTGTCCCTCGCTCATAGACGATGGATCAATACGCAATCCTGGCCCCATAGTCGAGGTCAAAGAAACCTTTTTGATATAGGTACCTTTGGCTCCACTGGGCTTTGCCCTGACAACTGCATCGAATAATGCACGGACGTTTCCAAGGATCTGGTCTTCAGAAAAACTCATCTTACCAACGCCGGCATGGATGATTCCTGCTTTCTCGACGCGGTACTGGACTTGACCACCTTTAGCTCCTTCAACAGCTGCAGCAACATCTTGCGTTACTGTGCCCAGTTTAGGATTTGGCATCAGGCCACGAGGACCCAAGACACGACCAAGTCGTCCAACGATTGGCATCATGTCTGGAGTTGCGATGGCAACATCAAAATCAATCGTTCCAGACTGAACCGTCTCCGCAAGCTCTTCTGCACCAACCAAATCAGCGCCTGCTGCTTGTGCTTCGTCTGCCTTAGCGCCCCGAGCAAAAACAGCAACGCGAGCTGACTTGCCAGTACCATTCGGCAAAGCCACCATACCACGAACTTGCTGATCCGCATGACGAGGATCAACACCAAGGTTGATCGCTATTTCAACAGTCTCATCGAATTTTGTTTTTGAATTGCTTTTCAGAAACTTAACCGCTTCATCAATGCCATATAGCTTTGACGCATCGACGGATTTACGAGCATCGGAGACGCGTTTTCCATTCTTTGCCATAGTTTTAGTCCACTACCTCAATACCCATGGAACGTGCAGAACCGGCCAATGCCTTAGCGCCTGCTTCCACGTCGTTAGCGCTCATGTCTGCAAGCTTTGCTTGCGCTATTTCTCGCAACTGAGCCCAAGTAACCTTACCCACTACAGCAGCTGATTTTCCAGGGGTCTGTGATCCCTTACCTACCGAAGCTGCTTTTTTGATGTAGTAGGAAGCGGGAGGCGTCTTGGTAATGAAACTAAATGACCTATCCGCATAAACAGTAATGACAGTTGGAATTGGCATTCCAGCTTCCATTTGCTGAGTCTGGGCGTTGAATGCCTTACAAAATTCCATAATATTGACACCACGTTGACCAAGAGCTGGTCCAATAGGCGGCGACGGATTGGCTTTCCCAGCTGGCACTTGCAGCTTGATATAACCATCGATTTTTTTTGCCATTATGGCTCCCCCAAATCAACTAGCAACCGACCATTCGGTTGATAGATGCGGTAAGCGGCCAGGGACGGCCTCCCGCAAGAAATTGATCCATTCTAAAGACCGGAAGATGTGGGACTTTGGAACACTGGACCAAATTAAACTTTTTCTACCTGCCCGTACTCTAAATCCACAGGAGTTGAACGACCAAAAATTGATACGGAGACTTTAAGCCGAGCCCGCGTCTCATCAACGTCTTCAACCACCCCATTGAAGCTTGCGAATGGACCATCAGACACACGCACATTTTCGCCGACCTCAAATGTAATCGAAGGCCGGACGCGCTCACTGGAATCTTGCGTTTGATCAACTATGCGGCGCGCCTCTGCTTCTGAAATGGGCGAAGGCCTTTTACCTGATCCAAGAAAACCAGTCACTTTTGTAGTGTTCTTGACAAGATGCCAAGCCCTATCAGTCATGACCATTTTTACCAGAACATAGCCTGGAAAAAATTTACGCTCAGACTTTGTTTTTGAGCCTCGTTTAACCTCAACAACCTCTTCGGTTGGGACCAAGACCTCTAAAATATCAGCGCCCAGCCCTTCACGATCAGCTTGCTCTCGGATTGATTGAGCAACCTTACTCTCAAAACCCGAATATGCATGGACGACGTACCAGCGTGGTTCCATCTCTCTTAGCCTCCGAGTCCAAGAATAAAGCGAACAGCAATAGCCAAACCTTGATCAACGAAAAAGAAAAAAATCGCTGCAAGAAAGACCATGGCAAAAACCATGATACTCGCGACGGTGGTTTCCTTACGACTAGGCCAGGTAACCTTAGAGACCTCTTGGCGAACCTGCCGCACAAAAGCGGCGGGACCCGACTTACCGGCTCCTGTCTTAGCTCCTGTTGTTGCTTTCGCCATCACAATCCCAAACGTTAAGCCGACTTACATCGACATTTTTAACAATAAGCACCTGTGGAGGCCTTATTGCCCCCCTACCATGCTACCAATCAAGTGGCAGGAGCGGCAGGGATCGAACCCGCAACCCCCGGTTTTGGAGACCGGTGCTCTACCAATTGAGCTACGCTCCTACTTGATTGGCTCGCCTTACTGCGATCTCCGAAACCCTCGCTTAAGCGACGATTTTAGCGACGACGCCGGCGCCAACAGTGCGACCGC
>VMCJ01000055.1 GCA_008081395.1 Rhodospirillales bacterium
AAGTAGTTGCTGAAGAAGCATCTGCTGAAGAAGTAGTTGCTGAAGAAGTAGTTGCTGAAGAAGCACCTGCTGAAGAGGCACCTGCTGAGCAGGAAGCCTCAGAGGAAGAAAAATCTGACAAGTAAAGGCTTGGAAAAAGAGAGTGAGTTAATCCCTGCTGGCGTGATCGTTGCGGCGCATGGGCTGCAAGGTCATGTTCGCGTGAAAACATTCACAGAAATCCCAGCAGGGATTGATTCATACGGCTCCTTGAGTGATGAAACAGGCAAACGTTCCTTCATACTCAAAGTGCTAGAGGCGAGAGATACAGTCGCAATATGTCGTATATCAGGGTCTAATGACCGAAACGCAGCGGAAAAATTAAAGGGCCAGGTCCTTTACCTTCGACGCTCGTGTCTACCAGATCCTGATGTTGATGAGTATTTTCACGCTGACCTCATAGGCCTAAATGCCCTAGTGCAGGGATCTTCAATTGGGAAAGTAAATGCACTTTTTAACCACGGAGCAGGCGATCTCATAGAAATAGCACTATCGGATGGAGGCACCCCTTTAGTTTTACCATTTACGAAAGCTGTAGTGCCAGTGATTGATGTCGCGGCAGGAACTATAGAAGTTGATCCCCCTTCCGGGCTTTGGGTTCCAAAAGACGTCCATAAAGGTGATGAATGACTTGGAAAGCAACTGTGCTGACAATCTTTCCAGAAATGTTCCCAGGCCCATTGGGCATGTCTTTATCTGGTAAAGCACTCGAAAAAGAAATTTGGGCTCTTAAAACACTGGACATCCGCGACTTCACGCGCGATAAGCACCAAACTGTGGACGACACTCCTTTCGGAGGTGGTGCCGGCATGGTTATGAGGTCAGATGTAGTCGATGCAGCTGTAGAAGCTTCGGGCGAGATCGGACCACTAATTTATTTGTCCCCTAGAGGCGCGCCTTTGACTCAAGCTAAAGTGAAAGACTTAGCTGCTGGGCCAGGGGTCAGACTTCTATCGGGACGCTACGAAGGAATTGACCAGCGTGTACTTGATGCACGCGAGGCAGAGGAAATCAGTGTTGGGGACTATGTGTTATCTGGCGGAGAGCTGGGTGCCATGATCCTTATTGATGCTTGTATAAGGCTTCTACCCGGTTTTATGAACCAAGCAGGAAGTCTTGTTGAGGAGAGTTTTGAAGGCGGGTTACTAGAATACCCTCACTATACCCGTCCGAGGGTATGGAATGGGATCGAAGTACCGGCCGTATTAACATCTGGCGATCATGCCCGCATAGCGGCTTGGCGTCAGGAACAGGCTGAGGCCACTACGCGTGAGAGGCGCCCAGACATGT
The DNA here is from genome assembly GCA_008081395.1 of Rhodospirillales bacterium. Classification (GTDB taxonomy): domain Bacteria; phylum Pseudomonadota; class Alphaproteobacteria; order Bin95; family Bin95; genus VMCJ01. The sequence goes on from VMCJ01000055.1 coordinate 1,330, forward strand.
GGGCGCTCTTTACAAGAAGAGGTTGAAGTCGGCGCCGGCCTTCGGAAAGACCGAAGTCCCGCGTTCAACATCATGAATGGCGAGAAGAAAAAGGAACCGGCCACATGAATATAGTACAGAAAATCGGGCAAGAAGAGATAGCTCGTGTCACAGAAGGTAAAGAGATTCCGGACTTTCGTCCCGGTGATACCGTTCGAGTTGACTATCGCGTTGTTGAAGGTGAACGTGAACGTATTCAGGCATTTGAAGGTGTATGCATTGCGCGTAAAAATGCCGGTGTGGCATCTGCATTTACAGTGAGGAAGATAGCTTCAGGCGAAGGCGTGGAACGCGTCTTCCCTCTATATTCGCCAAATGTAGAAAAAATCGTAATTATTCGCCAAGGTCGGGTTCGCCGCGCAAAGCTATATTACCTTCGCGGTCGTCGCGGCCGTGCAGCTCGTATCCGTGAGCGCCGTCGCACAACCAAGACGCAAGATTAAAAACGCAAGCATCAGGCAGGTCATTCTTTCGAACTAGAAAGAATGGCCGCTTAGGCTTATGAACATGGGAGATAGGTGCGATGTCAAAACCACGCACGTTATTTGATAAGATATGGGACAACCATGTTGTTCGCACTGAAGATGATGGCACTGCCCTCATCTACATAGACCTTCATCTTACTCATGAAGTCACAAGCCCACAGGCTTTTGCCGGGTTGCGAGCAGCTGGACGTAAACTGCGCAGGCCCGACCGAACAATAGCCGTTGCAGATCATAATGTTCCTACCACAGATCGATCAAAGGGCATCGAAGATCCTGAGTCTAAGTTACAGGTAGAAACTTTGGAAAGTAACGTCAAAGAGTTTGGCGTTCCTTACATTCCAGTTGATGATATTCGTCAGGGTATTGTCCATATAATCGGTCCAGAGCAAGGACTTACTCAGCCAGGTATGACGGTTGTTTGCGGCGATAGCCATACGTCCACGCATGGTGCATTTGGTGCACTCGCCTTCGGCATAGGCACGTCCGAGGTGGAGCATGTATTTGCCACTCAATCATTAGTGCAAAAGCCCGCAAAGAACATGCGGATTACAGTCAAAGGCATTCCTCCCAAAGGTACCACAGGCAAGGATTTAATCCTGGCCATCATTGGTAAAATTGGGACAGCCGGCGGAACCGGTCACGTTATCGAATATGCTGGAGAAGCAATTAAGAATCTTTCAATGGAAGGTAGGATGACCGTCTGCAACATGTCGATCGAGGCAGGTGCTAGAGCGGGCTTAATTGCTCCTGACGAAAAAACTTTTGAATACCTCAAAGGCAAGCCATACGCACCAAAAGGTGGGCAATGGGAGCAAGCCGTCTCTTATTGGTCTAGCTTGCCGTCAGATGAGGGAGCGTCGTATGACAAAGAAATTGAGCTGGACGCTACAACGATCGAGCCTTACGTGACCTGGGGAACTAGCCCTCAGGATGCTCTGCCGATTACTGCAATGGTACCGAAACCAGAAGAATTTGACGATGAAGGACGGCAGGCCGGAGTAGCGCGCAGTTTGGAGTATATGGGCCTCACAGGTGGAATGCCCATAACTGATATAAAGGTCGATACAGTCTTCATTGGCTCTTGCACAAACGGACGACTAGAAGATTTCAGAGCTGCAGCTGAAATAGCGAAAGGGCAAAAGGTTGCCTCCGGCGTGCGTGCACTCGCAGTCCCGGGTTCCGGATTAGTGAAAGAGGCAGCAGAAGCCGAAGGCCTCGACAAAATTCTCATGGAAGCAGGCTTTGAGTGGCGTGAGCCAGGCTGTTCAATGTGCCTCGCCATGAACGCTGATAAATTGCGCTCTGGCGAACGATCGGCTTCAACTTCAAACAGAAACTTTGAAGGTCGTCAGGGGCCTGGTGGACGCACGCATTTGGTCTCTCCTGCAATGGCGGCTGCCGCGGCCATTAAGGGCCACTTAGCTGATGTCAGGGAATTTTTAAAATGACATCTTTTAGGGGTAGCGCACTAGCTATCGATTTTAGCCATTTCGAAGACGCACCTATTTCAACACCAAGAAGTGCTGTTGTGCGCGGAAGGGATGGAAAGTTACGCGCTATCGATATCGCACGGGTTACTTGGACTGAAGATTGCACAGACACCAACGTAATCCATCTTGCTGCACTGAACGGTAGTGACCTCAAGGGTAACTGCTGAACTGGAAAGGAACCGATTGATGGACAAGTTCCAGACTTTTACAGGCGTTGCTGCGCCAATGCCTGCTCAAAATATTGATACTGACAAGGTGATACCTGCACGCTTCTTAAAAACAATTGAGCGGAAGGGTCTTGGCAAGCACCTCTTTAATGATATGCGCTATAACGGCGATGGCTCGGAGAATGAAGATTTCATTCTCAACAAAGCAGCTTACCGTGGGGCGGAAGTATTAGTGGTCGGAAATAACTTTGGCTGTGGTTCATCACGTGAGCACGCCCCTTGGGCCCTGAATGACTACGGTGTAAAATGCCTTATAGGCACCGATTTTGCTGATATCTTCTTTAATAACTCATTCAAAAATGGAATGCTGTTAATCAAGCTTCCAAAAGAGATCATCGACGAATTGATGGAAGATGCTCAACTGGGCGCTAATGCAAGACTGACTGTCAATCTAGAAGACCAAACAATAACGCGTCCAAATGGCGAGGTTATAAAGTTTGACGTTGACCCATTTAAAAAGCATTGCCTTTTGAATGGATTAGACGACATTGGTCTTACGATGGGCAACAAAGATCAAATCGATGGTTTTGAGGGTCAGGATGACAACTCCCGTCCTTGGATGCCGAAAATCGAAATATAGAAATCTTTAACAATAGTCCCTCGGTTAATTGCTAAACCCGTCAAGTGTAAAAGCTTGGCGGGTTTTTCATATCGGATTATCAGCGAATCCCTCTTGACTTAGCGACTTCGTCATATGCAGCGTTTATACGTGCAAGTTTTTGGTTCGCAATTTCAATTGCTTCTTCGGGCATACCCTCAGCTGTCAGCTTATCTGGATGATGATTGCGGACCAGCTCTCGGTAACGATACTTAATTTGCTCCGGTTCCGCCGAGCTTTTAAGTCCCAAAATAGCGTATGGATCTCGTTCATCATCACCTACGTGCAAATTGCGCAGTCGAGAAAATGCGAGACTTGAAACATCCATTAACTCCGCAACTGCTTCTAAGAAGGCAGCTTCTTTTGGATGAATTTTTCCGTCCGCTTTAGCTATCTCAAACAGACAATCAATGACCTGCTCCTTTACCTCAGGTGCGCCTGATAGGGTACGATTAAGCTGACGAGCATAAGCTTCAAATCCACGGGTATCGCGTTTTGCCTGATTAAACAGCTTCGCCACATTCTTCTCTTCTTCAGGCGAAGTCCGGAAGACACGGCGAAACACCCTGATTTCGTCCTCGGTTACGCGGCCATCTGCTTTGGCCATTTTTGCCCCAAGCACTATCACTCCGATAGTGAAAGTAACTTTACGCGTCGCTTGATCTTTCGAGGCAGAGGCATCCGAGACATCATTCGCTTCGGCATTAGCATTTCCAAATCTTTGGGCAGCATGTCCCGCAGCTGCGCCAACTAATGCACCTATTGGGCCGCCTATGGCAAAGCCAGCCGCACCTCCTAAGATAGCCCCCAGTATACTCACAATTTCAGTCCCTAACGGCCTTAGAGACTAAGCTCATTGCTTCAATTGTTGGGTGCATCAACAATATTGAGTGCACATAACCCGCACTTGATGCTTTACGCCATTCTTCTATCCGAGAAAGTATTTTAGGCTCTGGGCCCACTAGAGCAATTGCATCAACTAATTCGTCTGGTACAGCAGAAGCGGCCTGATTACGTTTTCCAGTTAAAAAAAGGTCCTGTATCTGCCTAGCGGCAGCCTGATAACCAAGTCGCTTAGCGTAGTCGTTATAAAAATTCTTCTCTCTCGCACCCATACCACCAATATAAAGAGCAAGATGTTCTTTTATAGGCTTACGACACTCTTCCAAGTCGTCTCCCATAACCATGGGTACAAACGGTAGGATGTCATAATCCTTTAAAGACTTTCCATCTCCTGCCTTCGCGAACCCCTTCTCAAGGTCAGGTCCAAAAATATCTAGCTTCTCCGGCACTGCAAACACCGGAAACATTCCATCTGCAACCTCGGCTGACATTTCAACACCAGCAGGAGTAATAGTTCCCGTATAAATCTTTAACTTTGGATCTCCGTGCAGAATGCTTTTTAATGGTTTTCCGAGACCCGTTGAGTTGGGCCCATGGTAAGGAATTTCATAGTGTTCTCCTACATGTTCTAGGGGCCCATTTCGGGCAAGAATTTTTCGGATAATCCTGATGTATTCCTTGGTTCGAAGAAGAGGTTTCCCATATGGGACACCATGCCAGCCTTCAATAACCTGAGGGCCAGACGGACCTATACCCAAGACAAATCGTCCATCAGACATTGCATCAAGTGTCATTGCAGTCATAGCTGCGCAAGCTGGGGTTCGCGCTTGCATCTGCATAATTGCGGTGCCTACTTTTACCTGCTTAGTTCGGGCTAATGCCCACGACGCCGGCGTAACTGCGTCGGACCCCCACGCCTCGGATGTCCAAATTGAGTCAAATCCAAGCTGATCGGCGGCCTCAACCTGGGCTTGGGGAAATTTAAACTTAGCCCCAGAGTACCCCATTACCATGCCGACCTTCATTTTAACTTACTCCAACATGTATATTCATAATTTTGCGACTATTAAGTACTGAAGTAACAACATATCAAAAACTCACTGCCGATTTGTATTTTTCACAATCATCAGTTGTCTAAAAATTTTTCTTATCAAAATATATCGTCACTCCAGCACTCAACGTTGCAATATCAATAATTCAATAAAGAAAATTTTCTTAGGTTATCCAACTGCAAACACATGCGGAGCCGGCAGGCTCTATTAACAATAGTTTGGAATATCTATTACCCTGGCTTTGCACGTTTCAATGGATTATCGACCAGGCCGGGGGCCTCTATTTCCACCTGAAGGTTTTCTAGAACCCCAGCAATCATGTTGTAAAAACCAATCACAATCAGAATTTCTGTTATTTCGCGACTATTAAAAATTTCTACAGCCTCATTGAAGGTTTCATCTGACATCCGCACATCAGCGATAACCTCATCCACCATGCGGATTGCTAATTTTTGACGTTCATCAAAAACCACAGCTTTAGAACCATCCGCTACTCCATCAATTTGCTCTTCGGTCATCCCACAATTTCGACCTACGATGCGATGTTGATGCACTTCGTAGGTCGATCCGGTTACATGTCCTACTCGAAGGATCACGATCTCACGGAGAACGTCATCAAGCTCACCCTTGAAAAGTAAAGCATTTCCAAGGCGCATGAATGGACGAACCGCTGTTTCCGCGTGCGCCATCATGTGAAATACATTTATCATGGGGTCAATTCGTTTCATGAATGCCCCTACTTCAGGGTCTAGATCATCCAAGTTTGGATAAGGAATACGTGCCATTGCTTCTACCCCCATATTACATCTCAATTTGCGCTAAGTTTTATACCTAAATGCCTCTAAGAAGCCCTATAGAAAGAAGCTCCTGGGCCAAAAAATCTACTAGACCACTTTGGAAGTATTCGGACACGAGGGTTGTTATACTTGTTTTGCCTCAATAAGAGCCTGCCGGATTTCTCGAGCCCGCAGAATTAGACTCTCGATCTGCTCACCCTCTCCCCAACGGATGGCTCGAGAAAGTCTTGCCAAGTCTTCTGACAAACGAGCAGAGCACTCTAACAGTGCATCCTTGTTGTTCAGAAAAACATCCCGCCACATAACTGGGTCAGACGCAGCAATTCTAGTGAAATCTCTGAAACCTGACGCAGAAAACTTTACTACCTCTTGCATTAGATGATCTTCAAGGTCAGAGGCGGTACCAACAATCGCAAAAGCAATAAGATGAGGTAAGTGCGAGGTAACAGCAAGGACCTGGTCGTGGTGCGCTGGCTCCATGATTTCAATCATTGAACCGCAAGCTTCCCAGAAATTACGCACCCTGTTTAATGCATTATTATCAGTACCTGGAGGCGGAGTAATAATTAGCCAACGGTCCTGAAATAAAGTTAGGAATCCAGCATCTGGCCCAGAGTACTCCGTTCCAGCGATAGGATGTGCTGGAACAAAATGGACGTCTGATGGTATGTATGATCCCAGATCCTTGATCACTGACTGCTTGGTAGAACCCGTATCAGTTACGATAGAGCCCGATTTTAGTGCAGCTCCAATTTCCTGCCCCACTGAAGCCATTGCTCCGAGCGGCACAGAGATGAAGATGCAATCTGCATTTTTAACAGCATCAGCGAGATCAGCTGTTGCATAATCACAAAGGCCAAGCTCCAGAGCTCGCTCTCTATTTGTTTTTGAGATATCCCCAACCACTACTCGCTTGGCTAAACCACGCTCCCTCGCATTAATTGCTATTGAAGCCCCTTGAAGGCCAATGCCAATGATCGCTATCTCATCCCAAGGATCAAACCCCTCTGTCATTATTTCGCACCAGTGAAGTCAGCTAGAGCAGAGACTACGCGATCATTCTCAGCTGCTGTTCCAACCGTGATACGTAAACATTCTGGCAATCCGTAACCAGCAACGCGCCTTGGAATTACTCCCAATGCATTCATAGCTTGAAGTGCCCCTTCTGCTATTTCTGGTGTTTTAAAGCTTATCAACAAAAAGTTGCCATGGCTTACCGGGCCTGAAAGACCAAGTTGAGCCAATCGACTGGCAAGACGATTCCGCTCAACCTTATTGTGGTGACGACTTCGCTCGACATGCTCTTGGTCTCGAACCGCAGCAGCTCCAGCGGCAATGGCTGGTGCGGTCACATTAAATGGTCCCCGTATCCTATGCAGGACATCCACAATGCTGGGCGGAGCATAGCACCAGCCAATACGTAGAGCTGCAAGACCATAAATTTTTGAGAATGTTCGAGTCATTACAACATTGTCATTAGCATCAACTAGATCGCGCCCGTCACTATAGAGAGGGTCATCAACGTACTCTGCATACGCAGCGTCTATAACTAACAATACATCGTCATTTAAACCCTTGCGCAGCCTCTTCAATTCCTCGGCAGGTAACATTGTTCCCGTCGGGTTATTAGGATTAGCAAGAAAAACTATTCTCGTTTTAGGAGTGACCGAAGCAAGTAACGCATCTACGTTAGCGGTTAAATCTGTCTCAGGGGCTTGCAAAGGCGTAGCACCTAAACTTTTTGTGATGATTGGATACATCAAAAAGCCATGGGCTGAGTGGAGGGTTTCATCGCCCAGCCCCACATAACCGCGGCCGAGAAGCGCTAAAATTTCGTCTGAACCTGCACCACAAACAATTCGCTTAGGGTCCAAGCCGTGGACCTCGCCAATTGCATTTGTGAGCTCTGTTGATCCGCCATCTGGATAACGATGGAGTGAGTTAGCGGCAGAATTATATGCTGCAACAGCTGCGGGGCTAGGGCCAAGAGCATTTTCATTGGCAGCCAGCTGGGCAGGCTCAGAATGGCCAGAAATTTTAGCCTCGCCAGGAACATATGGAGCTATATCCATTATGCCTGGTCTTGGAACTAACGGGGAATTTGACATGATATCAATCCGTTTAGCTGTCTTTGGAGCAGCTCTCTCATTGAATGTTAAGATTAAAGTTTACAGGTCAATCACTCGGTTACTATTTGAGTAGGATAACCACCGATTGAAACTATATTTTTGATCACCCTCCGATCAACTGCATCAGTCGAAGTAGTTTCCATTTCCGCCAAATAAAAGGAAGTTTTGGGGTCTGAATGTAGTACCTTGGGTTCAATCCCCGCTGCCCTTAATGTGCTTGCAACTTTCTCACGCGAAATGCCAGGGACGGTCTCGATAACTACATATGCCACATCCGAGATTTCTGGTTCAGGCCCAGGCATACAAATTGCAACCTTTGAATTTGTTGTAACTGACTCTTTGGAAAGCAAAAATGGCAACTTCATAACAATTTTCGGCATTTCTTCGGAAACTGCTGCAAGCAAGGGCCACCATGGATCTCCATCACTTCCAGCATCTGGAGCAGACAGAACACCTATTCCCGCACGACCGTCGTTAACAGCTGCAACAACCTCCCGTGAAGAACGCAGCGGCAAATATCTCATCCCAAGACCAAAGTGATCTCGTGCGATATCCCAGCCCGTTTTATCAGCTGTTTCTGGCACATGCACAGCGACAACGATTTGCTGCTGAATTTCAGTCATCCCAGACATAATTTCGCGCCAGATGCGGACTAGAGACCTCAGCTTCAGGGGTCCTCTATGGCGGGCTACCAACTGCCGTAATACCTCGGCCTCTCGGGCTGCACGAAAAGCTGGGGCGGGACTACCATCACTAGCGTTAGCCTTCGCCGCTGCAACATTTGTAACAACTTCAGCGCGCGCAAGGAGTAGTTTATGTATCTCACCATCGATCCGATCAATCTCTTGGCGGAGAGCATCTAAAGTCATAGCATCAGCTTCTGGCATCGCCACAATAGCTTTCGAGTTTAAAATGATTATCTGGCTTACTGTTTAGAGCAAGGCTTAGACTTAGAGAAGCTAATCCTTCCTACAAACTTGCCAGAATACCTAATTAACTGAGATTATCTCTAAAGACCAAAGGAGATACGCGCTATGAAACTTCAAGGTGTGCATCATGTGGCGTACAGATGCAGGGATGCAAAAGAGACGGTTGAATGGTATGGCAAATACCTCAACATGGATTTCATACTTGCGATCGCTGAGGACCAAGTCCCTTCAACAAAAGAGCCTGAGCCTTATATGCATGTTT
>VMCJ01000013.1 GCA_008081395.1 Rhodospirillales bacterium
ATCCTAGCGCCGGCATCCCATCCTATCGGTACAAAACGTATTTGTGTCGATAGTGGTTACTACGAAACTTACAACAGAGATAACGTCAATCTTATTGACATTAGTCAAAACCCTATCGAACACGTGACTAATAACGGACTGAGTGTTGATGGCAAAGTTTATGAATTTGATACCATCGTTTTTGCAACCGGCTTTGATGCAATGACAGGCACTTTGTTCAATATTGATATACGTGGTCGCAATAAATTGGCCCTAAAAGAAAAATGGAAAGCAGGCCCCAGGACTTACTTAGGCGTTATGAGCGAAGGCTTTCCCAATTTTTTTATGATCACTGGCCCTGGCAGCCCATCTGTAAAAAGCAACATGCTTACATCGATAGAGCAGCATGTGGATCTAGTAGTAAGCACTATTCAGCACATGCGAGCTAAGAACTTTGAGCTTATCGAGCCAGAAATATCGGCTGAAGATGAATGGGTTGACCATGTCCAAGAAGTTGCAAACAAAACACTGTTTCCTCAGGCCAATTCTTGGTACATGGGTGCCAACATTCCAGGCAAACCGCGCCTCTTTATGCCTTATATTGCCGGAGTCGGAACTTACCGCCGTATTTGTGAAGAAGTAGTTGCTGAGAACTATCGAGGCTTCCATCTCGAGCCTGCGCGCTCTGCAGCTGCAGCCGAGTAAAGCATCATCAAGAGTGGCACCAAATAAGTTGGAATCAGCTGACGAAGAATGGGTTAAGCCATCAATTCCTTTTTACTCTTGCAGGCGGGAGTGGAAGCCCCGCAACCGACGAACGTGCAACAAATACGCTGCCACAATTTTCTCTTGGACCGCCACGGCTGCCAGATACGATATACACATCCTTTAGGTCGTCTCCACCAAAGCAAACACTTGTGACCATTGGCAAAGGAACTGGCACCCGCTGTCTGAGTTGACCATCGGGCTCATAGACCGCAACAGCTCCTCCATGCGCCAGAGCCACCCATACCGAGCCATCCATAGCAACAGCTAGACCATCAGGAGTTTCCCCCGACTCAAGGGTAGCAAAAGGCACCCAATCACTAACTGAGCCATCTGGAAATACGTCATACACCCTGACTAGATCTGCACGCGCATCAGAATGATAAAGTCTCTTCCCATCAGGTGAAAACCCAAGGCCGTTAGTGAGCATTATTCCATCGGAAATAACCCGTTCTCTGCCATCAAGATCAATCAAATGCAGATATCCTGGTTTTGGCTCATCGCCACCAAAAACTCGAAAACCTAAGTCACCTACATAAATTCGACCGCTAGCGTCCGTTGTTAAATCATTGAAGCCAATTCCGGCTTTAGTATCGGCACCTGCAAGTAGGATACCCATGTTGGTGCCATCAATATCCGCGGCAACAATATCCTTTCCGCCCATCACTAATCCGCCATCTGCATGAAGCGCCATTCCTCCAATTCCTCGTCGCTTTGGCACCTGCTGACTGACATCCCCGTTCTTAGATATCCGAAAAACTCCACCATTCAGGACGTCGCTGTAAAGCAAACCCAGCTCACTATGCCAAACTGGTCCTTCCACAAGTCCATAACCTGTTGCCATTTCCTGCACGGCGTCCCTCCAATAATTTACCCACTTAAATTTTACTCATAAGTTCGCATTCATGATACGGCAGAGAGCAAAACTTAATTTTGAAACGGACCATGTCTGAGCCTCATCGCCCCAACCGTCCTAGATTTGCCATCGCAGTTGTTTTGCTAGCGATGTTACTTCTTGCATCTATGGACGCGATCTCCAAACACCTAACTGCGAGCTTAGCAGTCCCTCAAATCTTGGCCATTCGTTTCTGGGTTTTTCTTATTTTTAGTCTGTCGTTAGCTGGGCATAAGGGTTTTAAAAAAACCCTTAAATCCGCAAAACCAAAAACCCAATTACTTCGCGGAATCATAATGATTGGACAAATGACCGCCTTCATAGTTGCTGTACGCGTGATGCCACTTGCAGATGTGCATGCAATCCTGGCGGCTGCGCCAATTCTTGTGATGGCATTAGCTGCTGTTTTTCTGAAGGAAAAAATTGGTCCGCGCCGAATAACAGCGGTAGCAATTAGTTTCATCGGTGTGCTTATAATCATAAGGCCAGGCTCAACAGTTTTTGAACCGGCATCCCTCATCGCGTTGGGTGGTGCATGTTGCTGGGCAACTTTTCAGATTTTATTGCGCGTAGTAGGTGCTAAGGACAGCGCAGAAACAACAACTCTTTACTCTGCTATGGTTGGTTTTGTCTGCTTTTCTGCGGCCGCACCGTTAGTTTGGCAACCTCCAACGCCAGAAGTTTGGGCATGGTTAGTACTACTCGGGCTTCTTGGCGCTTGTGGTCATTTACTTCTCTCATCCGCATACAGAAACGCGGAGGCATCAACCCTCCAACCTTTCTCATACGCGATGCCTCTGTTCGCCGTCATATTAGGGTGGGTTGCCTTTGGCGATTTCCCAGATATCTGGACTATCACGGGAGGCGGCATTGTTATTGCCTCTGGACTTTATGCTCTGAAACGAGAACGGTCCTCTAATAGCAAACAAGCACCAATCAACATTAAAAAATGATACTTCGGGTGCGGATAACAAAGCGTGTAAGGACCCTATTCTCAATCTATCATTGAGGCCTCCAAATCTAGCGGGGACTTAGAATTGGGACAGCTACTAACCTATTGAAATCGTTAGAAGCGCAAAACTACTTAGTTCTCTTAGAAAAGTGGTGCCGGGTGAGGGATTTGAACCCCCGACCTTCGGTTTACAAAACCGCTGCACTACCACTGTGCTAACCCGGCCACGCTCCTGATATAGCGCACACGTTTGATTCTGCGAAGCCCTAACAATCCAAGCGCCACACTTTCGCCAACTTGTCCCCGTCTTTGATAAATATCGAGGTTGCAGACAGATGCTGGGAACCGATACAATTACAAGATATAGGGGTAAGAGACTCTACAATGCATAAAATATTGATTTTGATCACCAACGCTGTTTTTGCGCTTTGGATTTTTGCTGTCCCATCTGCCGTGGCAGAACCTTCCGGAGAGGTGACCGCCGCACCAGAGATTCGCGAAAGCGACGTGTTTTACGGGAAGGCTGATGCAAAAGTAGTCATTGTGGAATATGCCTCGCTAACATGCCCACACTGTGCCAACTTTCATCAAAGTATTTTGCCCAAGTTGAAAGCTGGTCCTATTGCCGATGGACGCGCACGTTTAGTCTTTCGTGATTTTCCACTTGATGGCTTAGCTCTTCGAGCTGCAGCCTTATCCCGATGCGCAGGCGCATCTCGACGTCTCGCTATACTCGATCTTTTATTCGAATCACAAAGCGTTTGGTCGCGAAGCCAAAATCCCCTCAAAGCTCTAGCAAACATTGGTAAGCTGGCGGGCCTCAAAGAAGAAACCTCAATGGCATGCATGGAAGACAAAGGCATGCTTGAGCAGATTATTGCAGAAGCTCAGGAGGGGGAACAAAAACATGGCGTTCGCTCAACACCAAGTTTTGTGATTGACGAAACACTCTATCGGGGCGGCATAACCGCTGAGGAAATGATAAAAGTCATCGACACCCTCGCCAAGTAATTGTTTCGCAAACGAAAAATATAGAGGAGCGAGCATGGCGAACATCGTCCGGCTCAAAGTAACAGGATTTAAATCGTTTGTGGATCCGGTTGAGGTTGCTATTTCGCCGGGCCTAACCGGCGTAGTAGGTCCAAACGGATGCGGAAAATCTAATGTTGTTGAAGCTTTGCGCTGGGCAATGGGCGAAACATCGGCAAAGCAGTTGCGCGGAGATGGCATGGATGATGTCATCTTCTCCGGCGGGGGCGGACGTCCTTCTCGAAATCACGCGGAAGTCACAATAGGCTTAACTGATCCAGATGGTGCGTTTCCCGCACCATGGATTGGGCAGGCAGAGTTAGAAATTTCTCGTCGGATAGAGAGAGGTTCGGGATCCTCATATCGAGTAAACGGCCGAGACACGAGGGCGCGTGACGTCCAAACGCTTTTCGCTGATTTGGCTTCTGGCGCGCGCTCAGCTGCTATTGTCAGCCAAGGTCAAATTGGCGCATTTGTGCTCGCTAAACCAGAACAGCGGCGCTCTATTCTTGAAGAGGCTGCCGGTGTAGCGGGCCTTCGGGCTCGCAGACATGAAGCTACTCTTCGCCTAAATGCAGCCGAAACTAATTTGGAGCGACTGGAAGATATACTAACTGGTTTTGACAACCAATTAGCTAGCTTACAGAAGCAAGCAAGGCAGGCTAATCGCTTTCGCAAGCTCTCCGATCTAATCCGAGCAGCGGATGCAGCAGCATTTTTAGCTCGCTGGCGCTTAAGCGAAACAGAGAGAACTCAAGCCTTTGAGAACGCTAAAATTGCAGAATCCGCTGTAGCTGAAGCAGCCTCTGAAGCTGCTCGCGCTGAACGACTTGCCAGCGAGGCAACTGCCGCCCTTCCTGCCGCGAGAAGACTGGAATCAGAAGCAGCAGCAACTCAACAACGTCTTAGGCTAGAGTTAGAACGTATCGACGCTGAGCGGCGGCGGAGGGCCGATGCCAGAGCCGCTGCTCAACAACGCTTGGATGATGTTGGTAGGGATAGAGAGCGGGAAGAAGAAAGAAAAACATCTGCCGAACGGGCCTTAATCCGGCTCAGTGAGGAAACAACCACCCTATTAGCGACAGCAGCTGATCTGGACGATCCAGAAAAGCTTGACTCTCGGATCAAAGAAGCAACGGCCATCGTTGCCGAAAAAACAGAGGCCGCTAACCGGGCTGCAGATCTAGCCGCAGAAATAGAAGCCAACAACCGAGCATTATCTCAACGCTTCAGGGATGCTGAATCCAGACTTGAGCGCGCCAACTCTAGTCTAACTGCAGCAGAAAGAGCTTACTCTGAAGCAGAAAAAAAGGCTCCTCCTGCCAATGCACTGGAAGATGCAACTGCACAAGCTGACAAAGCTCGAGAAGCTTTAGCTGAAATTTCTGAAGCTGCCGAAAGTTTCAAAGAAGCTGTCGAAACACTGCGCGCAAACCTTGCGAGCGCTCAGGAAGCTCGTGCTGCCGCCGCCAGTGCAGAAGCAGCACTTACTGCAGAAACCAAAACTCTCTCTGGCCTACTTGAAAATCAATCCACTCCCGATCGCGCTCCAGTGCTCGACCACATCAGAGCAAAAGAAGGGCATGAGACAGCTCTGGGTGCTGCCCTGGGAGATGATTTAGAGGCTTCACTTGATCCAACTGCCGGGTCTTTTTGGGGTGAAGCGGCAACCAGATCTAAAGCTGATTTGCCCTCGGGCACGCAGCCGCTTAGCGATTTTGTTTCTGCTCCAGACCAATTACTGCCGCGACTGAGCCAAATTGGTTTCGTTGAAAGTTCTGCAGCAGCAGAAGCCCTTGCACCCTCTCTTGCCCAAGGCCAGCGGTTAGTCTCAGCTGAAGGAGGTCTTTGGCGCTGGGATGGGTTTGTTCGAAGACCGGGGGCAGAGACAGCAACTGCGCGCCGCCTAGCTTTGAAAAATCGTTTAGAAACCGCCGAAGTTAACAGAAAAAAGGCTTCCGAAGCTACAGCTGCAGCGCTCGCTGTTAGCGACCTTGCAAGGGCAGACCTAACCAAAGCGGAAGCAGACGAAAGGGAAGCCCAAAACTCTGTACAAGCTGCAAGAAAAAAGCTCGACGAACATCAAAACGCTGCGGCACATGCCGAGAGAGATAAGGCCCTTTACACAGCTAACATAGCGGCAAAGGCAGAAGCTGTTGCCAATGCACGTCAACAGGTGGAACTTGCCTCGGCAGAGTTAAATGAGGCGTCGCGATTGGCAAATGAAATTGCCGAACCAGATACTGCAAGGTCTAGTGCAGAGAATACACGCGCCGAAGCAAACGCAGCCCAACTCTCTTTGTCAGAAGCGAAGGCCGAAAGACAGCGCTTAGAAGCCGCTAAAGCCGAAAATGCTCGGCGCCTCAAGGCCGTTACAGATGAAGAATTAGAGAGGAAAAATGCGATATCAGCCGCTGAATCGGCTCTTTTAGCGCTAGCCTCTAGAGCAACCGAGGCTGAGTCTGCAATTGCTGCAGCCGAAGAGGGTGATAACAATGAGGATTCAGACAGAGCTCGTATCCTCGATGCCCTTGAAACCGCTGAATCAAAACGTCGAGCCTTAGGAGACGCCTTAGCTAACGCTGAGACAGAAGCCTCGCGGCTTGCTGCAGCCGCAAAGACTGCCGATACTGCAGCAAGCAGTGCTCGAGAGGCTAGAGCAGTTGCTGCCGCCAAGGCTGATCAAGCTCGTGTGTTTTCTCAAAACTTGTTAGATCGCATAGCCGAAAAATTGGATGCAACACCTGGCGACCTCGCCAAAATAGCAGGCGTTGATCCAGAAAATCCTCCCAGTGATCTCGACGCTTTAGACCGAAAGGTAGAGCGACTTAGACGTGAACGAGAAAATATGGGTGGGGTAAACCTTAGGGCTGAAACTGAAATAGAAGAGATCGAAGAACAATCCGAAACAATCCGACGAGAGCGCGAAGATCTCATTCAAGCAATATCAAAACTAAGACGGGGCGTTTCTGACCTCTCAGGAGAAGCCCGACAGCGTCTTCGACAAACGTTTGATTTGATAGATAAAGAGTTCAGCCAACTGTTCCAGCGACTTTTTGGCGGTGGTCGCGCCCGCCTTGCGCTGGTTGGCTCGGATGATCCCCTCGAAGCAGGCCTTGAAATAATGGCAAGCCCGCCAGGAAAGAGTCTTCAAACCCTTTCACTGCTCTCAGGTGGGGAACGTGCATTGACTGCTTTGGCACTTGTTTTTGCAGCCTTCCGGTGCAATCCGAGCCCAATTTGCGTTCTTGATGAGGTAGATGCGCCACTAGATGATTCGAACGTAGATCGGGTGTGCTCACTTCTGGAAGAGATGGCTTCTGAAGGACACACTCGTTTCCTTGTCGTCACACACCATAGAATGACAATGGCTCGTATGGATCGTCTATACGGTGTAACCATGCCGGAACGTGGCATTTCCCAGCTTGTATCGGTAAATTTTGATGACGCCGCAGCAATGAGAGAAGCCGGCTGATGCTGAACCAATCAGATGCGACAAACCAACGCTGCGGCAAGGGCCTTTTAGCCCCCCACCTATCCTTGACACTACTTCGACCACCCGCCTAATGTCCGCCCGCCTGACGGATAGTTTTTGTTCGTCTTTGCAAGTCTTATTTGTTGGCAGATGTTTGATGCTCAGCCACCAAGTAGGAATGGGTTGAGGGGTCTTTGTGATGGTCAATGATGACCGTTTGCAAGATTTAGGTCAGCGGGTAAAGGCGGCGAGAACACGGCGGGTGCTGCAAACTCAAGGCGGCGGCTCTGGTCGCGGTCGTGCAGCAAACGGCATGGCTGTTGGGCTCAGGATTGTCATCGAAATGGTGGCTGGCTTGGCAGTAGGTGTCGGAGGAGGTCTGTTTTTGGACTCTTACTTCGAGACTGCGCCGTTTTTGCTGATCGTTGGGTTCATTCTTGGATCTGGCGCGGCGTTTGCAAATGTGATTAGAACAGCTCGTGACTTAGATGCTCGAGCAGCCAGAGAACGTGCAGCGCGAGAAATCGCCGAAGACGATAAGGGATAGCGAGGGGCCAGTGGCAGGAAACAAAGGCTCACAAGCGGCGGAAAGCCATGGTGGTGGAGGTTTAGACCCTCTCCATCAGTTCGAAATTCATCCGATTCTGGATATCCAGATTGGTGGATTGGATATCTCGTTCACCAATTCGTCTCTATGGATGGTTATTGCCGCGATCGTCTCTTTTAGCCTTATTCGGTTTGGAGCGGGTCCAGGTAGCCTTGTCCCTAGTCGTTGGCAACTAATCGCTGAGTCGCTGTACACAACAATTGCCGATATGGTGCGTGACAATGTAGGAAACGATGGAAAAAAATATTTTCCGTTCATTTTTACGTTGTTTATGTTTCTGTTGTTCGGAAATGTCCTTGGTATGATCCCAGGGTCGTTTACGTTTACCAGCCATATCGCCGTAACCTTTGCTTTAGCTGCATCAATTTTTGTGGTGATCACCGCAATAGGGCTTGTTAAGCATGGAGCAAAATTCTTTTCACTGTTTTTCCCTCACGGGGCGCCCATAGCGACAGCGCCTATCCTTATTCCTATCGAATTGATTTCTTATCTTTCACGGCCAGTTAGCTTATCAGTACGTCTGTTTGCCAATATGATGGTAGGGCATACTTTGCTCAAGGTAATAGCGAGCTTTGCTATCATGCTGGGCGTGGTCGGTGGTATTGCTCCACTAGTGCTACTAGTGGGTATTACCGCATTAGAATTTTTGGTAGCTATTCTGCAAGCGTACGTGTTCACAATTTTAACATGCATATATCTGCATGACGCGTTGCACTTGCACTAACCTTTTTTCCAATCCTCACTACGTTAATTGAAGGAGTTAAAGTTATGGAAGCGGAAGCTGCAAAGCTCATTGGTGCTGGTCTAGCCGCTATTGGCATGATCGGAGCAGGTATCGGTGTCGGCAACGTTTGGGCTAGCTACATCACTGCTCTAGCTCGTAATCCAGCTTCAAAAAGCGAAATTGGCGCCAACATCTGGATTGGCTTCGCGGTTACAGAAGCTATCGCGCTTTTCGCTCTGATTGTTGCGCTAATCGCACTCTTCGCCTGACCTCAGCGTTCTGGTCAATTCGAAAGCTAACGCTTCAGAGGTGGCCAGTTAGCGGAGGCATAAAGCAACCGCAATAAAGGCAGGGGTGTTCGATGCCGCAATTTGATCCCACGTGGTTCGTAAGCCAAATCTTCTGGCTAGCGATAGTTCTGGGCGTGCTTTATTGGCTTATGTCGAAGCACGCTATTCCGCGCGTACAGGCCGCGTTAGAAGCGAGAGCTGAGCGTATTCAAGGTGACCTTGATCGCGCTGCTAAGCTTCAGCAGGACGCAGCCTCGCTGGCTGAATCACATGCTGCCACGATTTCAAAGGCTAGGGATGAAGCTCGTGAAGCACTCCGGGTAGCGCAAGCTGATACCCAAGCCGCTCTTGATAGCCGTCAGGCATCTTTAGCTGAAGAGATTGCAAAGCAGACATCTGAAGCAGAGAAGCGGATCTCGGCAGCCAAAGATGAAGCTATGAGCAACGTAAGGGATATCGCAATTGATGCGGCGCAAGCAATCGCGGAGCGCTTAACCCATAGTAACGTTGACAGCAGTAAAACAACTGCTGCTGTTGACTCTGCCATTAATCAACGGACCCACTAGGTAAGTCGGGAGAAAGACGACATGGAAACCTACATCGTCGGCCTGGCGCTACTAATCTTTTTAGGTCTGGTGTTTTGGAAGGGCCGGAAAGCTATTGCTAACGGCCTAGATCAAAAGATTGCCCAAATACGCGCAGAAATAGAAGAAGCTAGCTCTCTTCGGGAAGAAGCTGAGCGTTTATTTGCTGAAAATAAAAAATTGGCAGAATCCGCGAGCGATGAAGCAAAGTCTATAATCGTGCAGGCCCAGGAAGAGGCTAAACGCAGCCAAGAAACCGCGATTGCTGCCTTTGAAGCTAACGCAGAACGTCGTCGTGCCCAGGCGCAATCGAAGATTGCACAGGCCGAGGCGGAGGCATTGCGTGCAGTTCGTGCGGAAGCCGCTTCGGTAGCTATATTGGCAGCACGCGAAGTTATCTCCTCCGAAATGGCTAACGCTAAGGCAGACCCCTCATTAGACTCTGCAATAGATGAGCTTCCTTCTAGGTTATCTTAGTACAAGTTCATTCGGTTTTATGCCGTTCAAGGGGTAACCAGCTGAGCAGAACACCACATTCATCGAATAGTGTTTTGATCACGGGCGCAGCTGGTTTCATAGGATTCCACACGTCTGTAGCATTCCTTGAAAGAGGTGCCTCTGTAGTAGGCATCGATAATATTAATTCCTATTATGACCCTTCCCTTAAGCGAGCTCGCCTTGAGATCTTAGAAAAGTTCTCCAACTTCATTTTTCTTCAGGAAGACATTTCTAAAAGGGATGCGTTTAAATCAACGTTGAACAAGATAGACATTAATGGCGTGGTTCACCTCGCAGCACAGGCGGGGGTGCGGCACAGCTTTGAGCATCCGGAAGAATTCAT
>VMCJ01000103.1 GCA_008081395.1 Rhodospirillales bacterium
CAATTGCGTTTTGGTCTGTGTCCGGACCTTGCAGAAACTTGCAATTCCTTCCGACAGCATCTTCAGAAGAATAGCCGGTTTGTTCTTCAAACTCGGGTGTCACAAAAATGATTGGATTATCGGGAAGCGATGGATCACTAAAGACTACACTTTGACCAGACTCATCATCGGCTAGAAGGTCAGCAAGACTGCGTGACAACTCGGAAGCACTAAATTTGGACATCATTAATTTCCCTAAGATACCCATAGTTACGTAGGAATTAAGGTTTCAGATCAAGGAGCCACCATTAATTAAGAAATATGTGAAATGAAAATAGAAATTTTAAATCAAAAGAAGAGGATCTAATTATGAACGTTTTTGCTCAAGAATAGCATCTATGGTATTCGATCGTGGTCATGTATTCTTTGAAATACAAGGTCCAAGTTGGATGCAAATGAGGCCATGCAAAATGTCTACTACTAAGGCTAAACCACAAGTTTCAGCTTTATTGATTAGTTCTGATATGAGAGCTTTTTTAAGTCGAGTTGGGCAAACTTGTCTTCAAACCACATTCGCTATTTTTTTTACAAGTCTTTTGTTTTTTGCCCCAGGCCACGCCTCAGAACCAACAAATCCTCACGAAACTATGGACATGGAGTCAATCTATCCCTCCGCCAAGACCTGCGCCGCTTGCCACCCCAAGCAGTATTCAGAGTGGGCCGTATCACAACATGCTTACGCTCAAATGAGCCCAATTTATATGGCAATGCAGATGCGCATAAATTCCCTAACCAGCGGAACAAATGGGGATTTTTGTATTCGCTGTCATAACCAAGTTGGAATGAACGCAGGAGAATCAACAAATATCTCAAACTTAAAAAGACCTGCCTCATCCAGAGAGGGAATTACTTGTTCGGTCTGTCACCGAGTAAACAAAAGTTATGGCAAAATTAGTGGACGCTTACCTCTTGTGCGTGGTCCCATGCATTCAACTATTTTTGGCCCCAGTGGAGGTGATGAGGTTGACCGTGTGATAGCTGATACTGACAAGAAAGGTTTCAAAGTTACTGCTGACCCAGATGAGCGCGGGCTTACCATTCACGCAAAGGCAGAGCCCTTCTTTGAGCTAACGCAACCTGGGTTTTGTGGGACATGCCATGATGTAACCCTTTTGAATGGATTCCGCCTAGAAGAAGCTTTTTCCGAATTCAAGCAAACACAGGCTGCCGAAAATCAGGTTTCTTGCCAGGATTGCCATATGGGCAAAGTGCAAGGGAGAAACGAAGGATATGAGTACGGACCAGCGGCAGTAGTCCAAGGAATTCCCACTAAAGACCGGCGTGTGACTAATCATTTCTTCGCGGGTCCAGACTACTCTCTAATCCACCCTGGCATATTCCCTCACAACGTCGAAGCCGCGGAAATGGCCTCTTTAGAAGATTGGCTTGAGTTTGATTGGAAAGCTGGATGGGGGACAGAGAGTTTTGAAGAAATGGCAGAGATTGCTGAGCAGCCGCTCGATGATTTAGATGAGGCTCTTGCCAGTGCGCTAGAAGCATTATCATCAGATGACTCTATCAATCTTCAAGATGCCGAGGATGCATACTTGGACCTTGCCGAAGCCATCGAACTTGAAGCAGGAGAAAAAGCTGCAGCCATTTATATAAAATTAGGAAAATCTCTAAGCGCTCTAAGTGAATCGAAAACCCCATCGAAAGAGCTTGCAGAAGCTGCACTTGCTGCAGCAACTCACCTCAGAGTGAAGTTGGGAATGACCTATGCCGAAACCAATAACTGGGGCGATATTGTTGATCGAGAAGATGCTGCTGCCATTATGGAAACACAGCTTGAACGCCTTGAATGGGCAAAAGACCAACGATTTGAAGTGATGCGGAACGGGTATCTCTTAGGCGATATTCAAGTGGCCGAGTCTAGCCCAGATAATTTTAAATTCGGAGTTGACGTTATAAATGGAACTGATGGCCATGGCGTACCAACAGGTTTCGATGCTGAACGCCTAGTCTTCTTGCAAGTCACAGTCACTGACTCCAAAGGCAATTCAGTTTTCTTGTCAGGTGACCGTGATCCCAACGGCGACGTTCGCGATAGTCACTCCCTCTATGTGCGGAATGGCGAAGTTGAAAAAGATGACCAATTATTTAACCTGCAATCTAAGTTTATTGTCCGGCTGGGCCGCGGTGGTGAACGAGAACAAGTGCTCGCAGTGAATACATCAGTATCTGCTTTGCCTTTTGTTAGACCAGAAGCGAGAGCTACAATCCTGTATGGAAGACCTCTTGGAGCTCGCAAGCATAAAAAAACAATTGAGCCTCTTGGTCGTCGTCGAGCCAACTATTCAATTGATACTGATAAACTCAAAGCCGGCGAAACATACAACATCAATGTGAAGTTAATCGCACAGATGATCCCGGTGCATTTAATACCTGCGATTCAGGAGTCAGGCTTTGATTACAACATGACCCCCAAGCAGTTAGCTGAGGGGGTAGTGGAGCAGGCAATGACCCTTTGGGAAAAAGACCAAAAAGTAACATTAAAAGGAACATAAATATCCTTTGAACTCTTCACTGTCTTATTAGGAAAACCCCTGAAAATTTGTTTCTCAATTGGTGAGATGCGGCTTGGAATTGGAAATTTTGTAATGAAATCCGGTCAAAATAAAGGGTGGCGCTCCCTATTCTTAGGAGTAATCGCAGCATCGTTTTTTATGAGCAACACATCCATAGCTGCCTCAACGTCAAGCGCCTTGTCAGACGCACCTATTCCAATGAAAACAGACGAAGAAATGCCCCGGCGGGTAGCTCCGTTGCTGGAAATTGGTGGGGCTTTTCTTGGCACGGGAAACATACCATCCGGTTTTGAACTCCCTGGCGGATCTGTTTGGATTCCACAACTTTGGGTTTATGGAAACGTCCGAACTGCGATGAACTACATAGAAAGAGAAAATAATTCTGACATTGGCGACCTAGTTGTTCAGCCCACAATTAACTTTAATTTAAAACTCACAGGAACTGAGCGCCTCTTCCTACAAATGCGGCCCTTGGATACCCCTAAAGGATTCACGGGCTATCGCTTCGAAGGCAACAAAGGTGATGAAACTCAGTATAACGCAAGTCTCCGATCATTATTCTTCGAGGGAGACATTGGCGAAATGTTTCCAAAACTCGATCCAGAAGACCAGAAAGCACTCGATTTTGGCTTTTCAGTAGGAAGGCAACCAATCTTCTTTCAAGAGGGTATGCTGATCAACGATACTATGGATGCTTTAAGCTTGGTCAGGGACACCATTATTTTTCCAGGGTTGATAGATACCCGGTTTACTGGCCTTTGGGCATGGAACAACATTAGCAGGAATGACAATGCTAATGACGACGACGCCTCGCTTTACGGCCTTTTTATCGAAACTGACACTCGTAAGTCCACGATCGCTTTTGATGTCGCATATGTGGACTCCAATAATGCGAATGGAGGTGACGGTCTATTTTTAGGAGCTTCATCAGTACAGCGAGTAGGGAATTTCAACACGGCCGTTAGAGCGATGCAATCCATAGCAATGAACGATGAGACCCCCCAAGTCGCTGATGGAACACTATTTTTTGGAGAATTTTCTACTGAACCTAATGCTAGTCACGATGTTTTGTATTTGAATGGATTTCTGGGACTGGACTCCTTCTCATCGGCTGCACGAGGCGAACAAGCGGGTGGTCCGCTTGGACGAACGGGAATCCTTTTCGCAAACCCTGGTATTGGAAGAACCTTTGCACCACTAGGGAGTAATTCTGATGAAGCATTCGGCGGTGCTTTAGGATACCAAATGTTCTTTAATGACGACTCCACTCAAATTGTAGCGGAAGTTGCAGGAATACTTTCCGATGCTTCAACCGCACGGGTGCAAGACGGTTACGGGCTCGGGTTACGATTACAACAGAAATTTATGAACCGTTTTCTCTTTGTAATTGACAGCTTTTACACGCGCCGGGAGGTTGCCAAAGATGCAGTTGGGGCCCGTTTAGAATTAACGGTGCAATTCTAATCTTTTAGGCTTGGTATAAAACATTATTCATAAACAAGCGTTCAATGCTTATTTGTGGCTAAGTACTGCAAATACAGATGAGCGCCTTTTATTCAATCAACATGCTCCTTCGTAACTTCATTAGGTAACGCAGAAGTGAAAAAACGAGCAGAAGCTTCGAAATTCATAAAAATACAATCGCTCATATCACGTAAATGCTCCAGTAATGTGAAGCCCAATTAATTTAGCGAAATTATTTTTACCATTTGTCCGATTACGAGATCGGAATCTTGGCTGACCCCATTCAAGAGCTTGAAGCGATCAACGGCAAATTTACTGACCGCCATTGTTCCAGAAATACTTTCAATCGTATCGCCTTTTTTAACTGTATGAAGGCGAATACGAAGTGGCTTGAGGTTTTCCTGCTCAGCTGGTGACATATGTCGGAAAGAATATGTAGTTCGCCTATAACTTTCATTTAGAGCCTTTGTTTTTGCAGGCTCACTGAAAAATGTCAGTCGAAAAGTGTGACCTTTCTCACCACGAATTGCCACAAGCTGGATGTCCATTGAACGGCCATTTACCCTTCCCTTAGTGGATGCTGCCGCGCCCTCAAGGCCATTTACTTTTATAGCCTCAAGGCCATCCAGCCGAGCATTTCTTGCCCAGGTTTGGCGAATGTAGTCTCTCATAGAGCCACCGTAGTTTTGAGGACCCATATCAAAACTAATGGATGCATTTTCCGGACCATAAGCGGTGACCCGCTGAGGAGAATTAAAAAGTGTAAAATTGTCAGGAACACTGAATAAAAAGTTAAGATTTTTGTGCGCAAAAGTACCATCGCGCGCATAACCTTGCTCCGGAGAGTCCCCCCATATCATTCCGTCTATCTTGGAGAGATATATATCCCTTCCATCAAGAGGCTTTTCGACTGAAGTTTTCTGAGCAAGCTTGCGCGCACGTACTACACGATCTGGAGTAGGTGGGTGAGTATCAAGGTAGGAAGAACCTCTTGGGGCCTGACCGCGTAATTTAGCAATTAAATCTTTCTCAGAATCCAACTTTTCCAAAAACTCAGACATGCCAAATGGGGTAAATCCAATCCGACCATTATATCTAATGCCAAGCTCGTCCGCCTGATATTCCTGATCCCGGCTGTATGAAGCCAAGTACCCTTGAGCCCCAACATTTGCTAGCTGTCCTATAGCTCTACCCGCGTCAGGGCCAACAAAGATGGAACCAAGTATAGAAGCACCCATTGCACCAATGCCGGCAAGAGTTCCTTGTGCTTGTCGCTGCGCCCCATGACGGGCTGTTACGTGACCTATTTCATGCCCAATAACTGCAGCCAGTTGCCCCTCCGTCTCTGCAAGTGAGAGTAAACCTCGAGTTACATATACATATCCACCAGGTAGGGCGAAGGCATTGGTAACGTCACTATCCAGAAGGGTGAATGTCCACTTAATATCGGGCAGCTCAGAGCTTGCGGCAAGCACCTGCCCTAATGACTTCACATAACTCTTCAACTCAGGGTCATTATATTCACCACCGAATTCCTTTAGAATTTTTGGATGATTTTCGTCACCAATTCGCTTTTCATCATCCTTAGACATGAAAGCAATATCTTTGCCGCCAGTAGCGGGATTACTTGAACACCCTGTTAGGCTAAGTCCAATTGCAACCATTCCGAAGGCTATTAAAAAATAGCGGTTCACGCTTGATATCCTTACCCGCACCCATTTCTCCCAAAATCAAAAAGTGATGAGTTACAACATGATACCGCTTCAATAGTTGGTAACTTTTTTCAGATTACGGCTGATTTAACAAGGAGGTCAAAATCGAACGCATAAATTCGGTCGGTGCAATTAAAATATAAGCAGGGTTTTGGTTTTCCATTTCTGATTAAGGATGAATTGAACAGTTCAAACCAAACAAAAAAATTTGCCTTCCAAAAAAATGTCGATCTTCAGATGAAAAAATATAAGTTTGTTAACAACAATATTTCCAACCTTCTCAGTCTAGTATTAAGACATATTCTAGCCTTGAACATTACACGTTTCAGCCATCAGGAAATTCAATGAGAAAGCCACTTCATTCTCGCAAAAATTTGTTTCCGCCGCTGAACACAAATCACGCAGGTTACCTAGATGTAGGCGAAGGCCATCGAATATGGTGGGAAGAAAGTGGGGCTCCGCATGGAACTCCTGTTATCTTTCTACATGGCGGTCCCGGGGCCGGCTGTTCACCATCTTACAGACGATTTTTTGATCCAACTCATTATCGCATAATTCTATTTGATCAACGTGGCGCAGGTCGCTCGAAGCCATATGCTGAAACAAAAGCAAACGACACTGATAGGCTAATAGAGGATATTGAATCTCTTAGATCGCATCTAAAAGTAGACAAATGGCTTGTTTTCGGTGGGTCTTGGGGTTCAACATTGGCCCTAGCCTATGGCCAAGCGCACCCAGATCATTGCCTCGGATTCATTTTGAGAGGCATATTTCTCGGTAGCGGGGATGAAGTAGATTGGTTCTTGTATGGAATGGGGCGGATCTTTCCAGAGGCATATCAAACTTTCTTGAACCACATTCCTACTGAAGAGAGATTTGATATTCTTGCCGCTTATGCTCGAAGGTTATTCAGTAACAATCTTTCCGAAGCCTTAGCCGCAGCAAAAAGTTGGGCGAACTACGAATCTTCCTGCTCCACTCTTCTTCCAAACGAATTGCCCAATGTAATGGACAATGGGGAAGGATTGCTCGCTATAGCTAAAATTGAAGCTCACTACTTTCTCAACCGTCTTTTCCTTAAAGATGGTCAGTTGTTGGACAATCTCAACCGAATTACCCATCTCCCCGCAATAATTATTCAAGGCCGATACGATATGATTTGTCCAATTAGCAGCGCAGTTACCCTCGCAAGGGCCTGGGAGAAAGCCGGATTAGTGATTGTGGATGATGCCGGTCACTCCGCTATGGAGCCCGGAATAAGGGCTGCTCTTGTACAGGCGACAGAAAACTTCAAAGGCACGGTTTAACTCGAAGTTAAACAGCCTTCTTACGCACTCTGGTGAACGACATGGCAGACTGCAAAAATTGATAAGCAAATACTCTAATGTGCAGTAATAGCTTAGAGTTGGGCGCGTCCCTTACGCGCCTGCTCAGCCAACACTCTGACCCTTTGCCATGCCGTGTCCACATGTTTCTGCTCGGTCAACGTTTGGCCAATTTGGAACCTTATCGAATAGCTGCCATTGATGATGTTTTGCGTCAAATATGTGACTCCATCGTCATTGATAGCGTTCAAGAGACTAGCGTTCAAAGAATCAAGATCATCAGCACCCGCAGGAGCATAGCGGAAATTTAACAAAGACAGTTGGCGAGGAGCCATCAGCTCAAAATCAGGATCGCTAGCAATTTGCCTCTCAAGATGCTCTGCCATTTTGATGTGATTGCGGATGATGCGTTTCAGGCCGTCGACCCCATAGGACCTAATTACGAACCAAAGCTTAAGAGCTCTAAATCGTCTGCCTAGAGGAATAGACCAGTCTCGATAATCAATAACTTCATTACCTTCGCGACTCAGCAAGTATGCTGGATTAATGGAAAGTGTTCTTACCAAAGCCTCTGGGTCTTTAACGAAATGAGCCGAGCAGTCAAAATTAGTCATTAACCATTTGTGAGGATTAAAAACGAAGCTATCAAAACCTTTAATACCTTTGAGCAAATGACGATGTTCCTCAAGGATCAAAGCCGAACCCGCCCAGGCAGCATCAACATGAGAAAATATTCCATGACGCATTGCTATTTCCCCAACCGCTTCTAGGTCGTCCATTGCTCCAACACCGGTCGAACCTAGATTAGCTATTACACAAGCTGGGAGCTTTCCTGCTGACTTGTCTTCAATAATTGCGTTCTCAAGCTCATCGGGCCTTATTGCAAAGGTTATTGGATCTGACGGAATAACTCGGACATTATTACGGCCCAACCCTGCTACCTTCGCACCCTTTTCAGTCGCTGAATGCGTTTGATCAGAGGTATAGATTACTATGGGAGGGGAACCAGCAAGTCCGTCTTCATTCCCTCGCCAGCCAGTAACCTGCTCTCTAGCGGTAAGGATAGCGCAGAGAATTGCACTGGAAGCAGAGTCTTGGATAACGCCATGAAAACTTTCTGGCAGGCCAATCATTTGGCGCAACCAATCAGTAATACGAGTTTCCATTTCAGTTGCGGCTGGCGATGTCTGCCAAAGCATACACTGCGCTCCGATGGTTGCAGTAAGCATTTCAGCAAGAACTGATGGGGGACTAGAATTAGCTGGAAAATAGGCGAAAAACCGGGGATGCTGCCAGTGAGTGATGCCCGGCAAAATATCTCTTTCAAAATCAGCCATAATAGAATCTAAAGTTTCAGACTTAGCTGGAGGTCCTTTAGATAGCGTAGCAGCAACCTGGCCAGGCACAGTTTGGGCTCGGACGGAGTAACTCTCAACGTTCTCCATATAGTCTGCCATCCAGTCAACTAGCAGATGTGCTTGAGTGCGGAATTCTTCGATTTCCATTCAGCGGGTTCTCGTCTTATTGTTTTGTCCTGGATTGTAATAGCAGTACGGTACCCAAGATGCATATCGATACTCAAATCAGGGATATGGAATTAAAGGATGTGCCTGGTGAGGCTAAACGACTAGAGCAACTTGGCTTCGAGTGCGTTTGGACCTTTGAAGCGAAGCATGATCCATTCTTGCCTCTTGCGTTTGCAGCAACATCGACAGAGAAAATGGATGTTGGCACGAACATCGCAGTGGCCTTCGCTCGCAGTCCTTATTCTATGGCTCAAGCTGCTTGGGACGTGCAACGAGCAAGCAATGGCAGACTCCGCCTTGGTCTTGGAACGCAGGTAAGGGCTCACGTCGAACGCCGATTATCTATGCCGTTTGATCGACCTGCAGCAAGAATTACGGACTATATTCGCTGCATCCGAGCTATTTGGAATACATTTCAAACTGGGGATAGACCGAGCTATGAGGGAGAATTTTATCGGTTTCTACTCATAAACCCATTTTTCAATCCAGGCCCAAATACAAAACCCGATATACCAATCTATCTAGCTGGCCTTAATCCTCGAATGGCAAAAGCTGCTGGTGAGGTAGCAAATGGGTTCCATGTTCATCCCATGCACTCTCGCAGTTATCTTAAGGAAGTTGTGCGTCCTGCGATCCAAGAAGGCGCGGTTGCGAACGGCAGAGTCCTAAGTGATGTAGAACTATACGCACCTGTATTTGCAGTTTGGGGAGAAACCGCGAGCGAACGGTCTAAAACTGAGGCTGTTATTCGAGAGCAGATTGCCTTTTATGGCTCCACTCCAAACTATCGTCGACTTTTTGAACACCACGGATGCGAAGATCAGGCGAGAAAACTCTCACAGCTAATGCGGAATGGTGAATTCTCTGAGATGCCAAAGCTTGTTCCAGATCATCTAATGGAGGAACTGGCCGTCCATGGGACTTTTCAGGAATTACCCACTAAACTGCGCGAACGTGCATCAGGAGTTCTTGACCGAGTATCCCTCTATTTTCCAATAAACCGTGAAGATCCTGACGAGATGTGGCGGAACTTTGTGCTAGGATGCAAAAGCTAAATAAAAATTGAACTTACTCGAAAATTTATGATTACGACCGAAAGAATTAGAGGTTTAGTTTCTCTTAAACTCGCCAATCTGTTCGCCTACATCGTGAAGTTACCCAATGAAAATACGAGCAAAAACCAATGCCTAGAATAGCCGCTAATGGAATCCAAATTGAGTATGAAGTTCATGGTCCCGAAGCAGGACCACCTCTGTTAATGATAAACGGCTTGGGGACACAGCTAATTTCTTGGGCAAGTGAACTTATCGACGGACTTACTCAGGAAGGTTTTCGAGTAATTATA
>VMCJ01000160.1 GCA_008081395.1 Rhodospirillales bacterium
GCGGTTGGCGTACCAGCTGCACCCCAACTGCCCATACCCGATGCACTAAACCATCCAACGCTTGCCCACCGCGATGTTCTTCTAACATTCAATAATGTCCAAGGCCTTGATCAACCGGTACCAGGTATCGGAGCCGCATTTAAAGCGAATGAGGATGGGCCAAAATTAGATCGCCCGCCACCAGCACTAGACCAACATCGGGAAGAGATTTTGTCCGAGTAACCTGCAGACAAAATCTTAGGCTTTTTCTGGAATGGGCCAAGTTGCTTAAATGAGGCGCGCTATTTAAATCAAACGAAAAAACTGTTCGACCCGACGCAAAGCTCAGACCGCTTGTATGTCCATTCCTTTTGCTATAGCTGGGCGCGCCATCATACGATCAAACCAGGCTTTAAGATTGGGATATTTCGTCCAATCAATATCAACCCATTCCCATCGGCTGATCCAGCCGATGCACGCAAAATCTGCAATTGAAAGATCGTTGCAAATAAAATCCCGGCCTTCTAACCGTCTGTCTAAAACCCCATAAAGCCTGTTGGTCTCGTCGGTGTAACGTTTGATACCATAAGGAACTTGCTCTTTTGCAGCACGACGGAAATGGTGAGCTTGGCCCTGCATGGGACCAAGGCCTCCCATTTGCCACATGAGCCACTCTAAAACTTCAACACGTTTATGAGCATCATTTGGCATGAATTTTCCAGTTTTCTCTGCCAAATAAATAAGGATAGCACCTGATTCAAAAACACTGATTTCTTTTCCATCAGGTCCTTCGGTATCAATAATAGCTGGTATCCGATTGTTAGGACTTATTTTAAGAAAGTGAGGCTGGAACTGCTCATCTTTAGAAATATCTATCGGATGAAACTCATAATCGAGACCCATCTCTTCTAAAGCCACAGAGATTTTCTTGCCGTTTGAGGTATTCCAGCTGTACAGATGGATCATAAGCTCTTTTTCCTGACTTGAGATGGTGTTGCAGTAATTAAATAATTCGCAGTCTTTTAAAGGAATAAGCAGCAATATTCAAAACTGATCTAGCTGGAAGGCTGCAGAAACATGAAAGAGGCAGCACAAAAGTCGAATGACACATTTGGCTTAAGCGTTTCTCTACTAGGGTCAATCGGTCTTGGAAGCGCGATAGCTATAGCTAGACTAGCATATGAAGCGGGAGCAAATGGCTTATCCATAGCGCTACCTCGTGCCTGGCTTTTAGTATTTTTTCTATTGATTTTCTGCTCTGCGACGGGGCGTAGATTTCATCTGCCGAGACAAATAACTTTTCATTGCATCGGTGCAGGAGCTCTGATGTCTTACCTATTCTATGGAAATATCGCGGCTGCAGAGTTTATCCCAGCAGCCGTAGCAGCACTGTTGTTTTTCATATACCCACCATTAACCACATTACTTGCTGCAGCACTCGATAAAAGGCCGCCCTCGCCTTTAAAGATTTTTGCAACGCTGATTGCTTTTTGCGGCTTAGCTGTGATGTTAGGAATTGGCTTCCAGGAATTAGATTGGCGAGGCCTATTATTAGGGCTAAGCGCTGGTTGCGTATGCGCCATACAATTAACCTGGGTTGCTCGCGCTCTATCTGGACACGACCCATTGGTCACAATGACTCAGATGGCCCTTGTTGCAGCGATCATTCTAAGCATCGCTGCAGTTATTACTGGAGGGCTGCAATTACCTGTATCTAATGTTGGTTGGTGTGCGATGCTGGCGGCTGCAGCATTACAAGCAGCTTCAATCCCTCTTCTCTACATTGCAATTCCAATCATCGGACCAGAGCGCAGCGCAGTAGCAAATAACATTCAGCCCGTAGCGACGATTGCGGTTGCCATTCTGCTCGTAGGGGAAACTCTACAGTTAGGACAATTTGTCGGGGCAACGATGATCATAGGTGGAATTTTGATAATGCAATACTCTGCTCAACGGGCCACTCAAAAATAGGCTGGAATTTCTTTACCAACTAAAGCCTCGGCAACTTTATATATTTCAGTTTTGTGAGCCTAGTTAATCGGAGTTCAGTGCGAAGTTCCTTCAATGGGCTGTTTGGTCGCGCACTCAAAAAAATTGAAGTATTCATACTCAAACGAAAAATTCGTACTCTCAGCAACGGAACGAATTTTCTGCCTTTTAATTTCAAAGCTAAATGGAGCGTAGGTATGCGAGCAATGGTCCTTACAGAGCACGGTGACATGGACAAGCTTGTTTACCGCTCAGATTATCCCGATCCAAAACCAGGTCCAGGACAAGCTATTATTAAGGTAGGTGCTTGTTCACTCAACTACCACGATGTGTTCACACGACGTGGTATGCCAGGAATTAAGGTTCCATTTCCAGTCATAATTGGCCTGGATGTTGCTGGTGAAATTGTCGAGCTTGGAGAAGGCATTGAGGGTTGGTCGGTAGGTGATCGCGTACTAATCAATCCCATTGATCCTAAGCGTGGCCTAACAGGCGAAATGTTTGATGGTGGACTTGCTGAATTTTTTCTTGCTAACGAAAGTCAGTTAATTCGGATGCCTGATGGCGTTAGTTTCGCACAGGCTGCAGCATTACCAGTAGCGTATGGAACTGCCCACAGGATGATGTTCACAAACGGCGACATTCAGAAAGGCGATAAGGTTTTAGTCCTAGGTGCATCGGGCGGAGTGGGAACTTGCTGCGTCATTCTTGCAAAAATGGCCGGATGTGAAGTTGTAGTTGGTGCTTCAAGCCAAGAAAAAATTGA
Organism: Rhodospirillales bacterium; assembly: GCA_008081395.1. Taxonomy (GTDB): domain Bacteria; phylum Pseudomonadota; class Alphaproteobacteria; order Bin95; family Bin95; genus VMCJ01. The sequence goes on from VMCJ01000160.1 coordinate 2,735, forward strand.
TCGACTTAAAAATCTTGGAGCCGATTGGGGCATCAACTATGAGGAAGAAGCATTCGAAAAAGCTATTTTCGCAAAATATGGCAAACCCCATCGGCGTACTTTTGATGGTGGAGTTGACGTCGTTGTGAACTTCACCGGCGGAGAGACATGGGTTCCATCTTTCAAGGCTTTAAAACGTGGCGGTAAAGTTCTCACTTGTGGAGCGACAGCAGGTTATGACCCTAAAACCGATATTCGGTATATTTGGACTTTTGAATTGAAAGTTCTTGGATCTAATTCTTGGACCGTCCAGGATTTGGAATCTTTAATGCAGATGATCGAAGACGGACGAATGAACCCTCCAATTGATCGCATCTATTCCTTGGAAGAAGCGGGTGAAGCACTTCGCGTAATAGAAGATCGAGAAGTATTCGGCAAAGTCATTGTTCAGCCATAAAAGTTTACTTATGATATTGAAAACAAATGATTAACAACCTCAGAGACCAGTGTTTATTAATGAAAAATAACGTTTTTTAGAGATTTGAATTACCCAACACGTTCTTCGTTTATACGCCGATACGCTCCTCCGAAATATATCAACGGCCTACCACTGGCTGAGGCCTGCAATCGAACTACGCGTCCAATGAACAAATCATGGTCTCCCCCTTCGTGAATTGTCTCCATGTGACATTCAATATAAGCACAGCAATTTTCGAAGAGCGGAGCACCTGTCTCGGGGGCTGGTCTATGCCGCAGCTCTGACCACGGTCTTTCTTCCTTCGTTGCAAAAATATTTGATAAATCGCTTTGATCCTCCGAAAGAACATTTACCGCAAAAGATTTTGCTTCTCGGAAAGCTGCATGACAGTTTGCCTTTTTATCCAGGCTCCACAGAACTAGGGGAGGATCTAGAGAAAGAGAACTGAAGGAGCCAACAGTTACACCGTTCAACACTCCAAGATCATTACAGTTAGTGATAATGCAAACACCTGTAGGCAAACGGCCTAGCGTGTCTCTAAATGTGCGCGCGTCGATCATTAATTAGGTCTCATTAGAAGCTGAGTTAAAAAAAATATGGCCAAAACTTAGCATTCAAATGACCGAATGGACCAGATTGCCGATGAATATAAAGACGCTATATTATGGAGCTGTAGTTTAGCCACACTCTAAAATTGTGCCGCCTGTGTAAATTTATGGATCTTCCTCGCCCAAATCGCATACGACAGTTCTTCGCGACAGCTCCCACTCCTTGTCCATACCTACCTGGGCGTCTGGAACAAAAGCTTGTGATAGAGCTAAAAACTGATGATGCAGGAGCATTTTTTGGAGACCTTGCAAGGGCTGGCTTCCGCCGAAGCCATGGACTGGCCTATAGACCGGCGTGCCAAAGTTGTTCCGCCTGTGTGCCCGTAAGAATACCGGTTTTTGGGTTTCAAGAAACTCGGTCGATGCGGAGAATATCAAAGCGAAACTCAGATATACGCGCGGTAGAACATCCGCCACGCGCAACAGAAGAGCATTTCAACCTTTTCAAGCAATACCTAAATCAACGCCATAGCAACAGTGACATGGCAGAAATGGGATGGCGTGATTACTGCGCTATGGTTGAAAACACGTCTGTAGATACCGCTCTGGTAGAACACCGAACGCATGAAGGAAAGTTACTAGCGGTATGCCTAATAGATCTCGCCAATGACTCACTGTCTGCAGTCTATAGCTTTTTCGATCCGGAGGAGCAGAAGCGCAGTCTAGGCAAATATATCGTGTTGGAGCTTATTCGCAGGGCAGAAGAGCTAAATTTAGATCATATTTATCTCGGGTATTGGATAAAAGGCAGCAACACCATGGATTACAAGCGCCGCTTTCCTGGTCTTGAAGCTTTCAAAAATGGGGTATGGACCAGAGTTTCTGAAGTGGAAATCTGAGGTGACGGATAGTGCACTTAAAGCAGTGGCCGATCTTTATCATGCTTTTCAGACTGGATTGATGTTAACCATAAGTCTGAAACGCGGAGCAAAAGATGCAGGTGTCTGGACAAAGGCTTTATTCAGACGACAGCACAAGGCGAAATTTCTTTCGAGTTTTGAAAAGTTAGGGCTCAAAGAGTTATCTGATGCTAAAGCGGCAGCGGCTTATCATTACCTCTCAAACAAGATTGGTGGCGTTGACGTTGAATACATGGCCGAAAGTGAGTCAAAAGCTTGGGTTCGCTTTCCACCTCCGCGCTGGATCTACCCAGACGCAAGCATTTGCGGAATTCCAACTGAAGTCTCAAGAGGCATGCTTGAAGGCTGGTACGCTGAAAATGGACCCAGTCTGCAAAATTCAGGCCTCGGATTTGTTTGCACGGCGCAAACTCCCGATGCACAACACGGCTTAGCTGGTTATTTTTTAGACTATGGGCGTGAGTTATCAACCGATGAAAGACTAATCTTTCGACCAGGAGAACTACCACCACCCTTCGACCCAGATAAAGCTCCGGAACTCCCCACCGAAAAGTGGCCACAGGATCGCCTTGACAAAGCTTATCGAAACTACGCTATGGAGTATGTTCGCACAGGCTTACCTCTCCTAACTGAGCTATTCGGCCCAAGTGATGGAGGGCATTTAGGTCGCCATACAGGCTTTCTCATAGGTGCCCAGCTTTATCAAAAAGTTATAAGAGGTTTGAGCCTGAAAAGGTATGCAAATGGTGCACTTGGCCTTGCAACTTTAATCAAGATACTTGGAGATGCAGAGGGCGCATTGACTTCTGCATCAGGCGATATCGACAATGCACAGGTTCAATGGGACAGTTGGCGTTTAGGTCGCGGAATGAATCAGCCCCATCCGGCTGTATTCGAAGCTTGGCATGGATTAATAGAAGGCCTCGCAGCGTCTCATGACCGCTTTTTAATCGTCGAACTTGTGGCCTCTCCGGCTACTGGTGATGACCATATTGAATGGCGCATTAGAAGGCGTCGAATTAACAAAAAAAAGGACTGAATTAATGAAACTCTATGGTCGATATCTTTCCCCTTTCGTGCGCCGAGTTGCTGTTAGCTTAAACATCATGCAAACACCTTTCGAGCAGGTTGTTGTTGCTCCCTTCGATGAATGGGAAAAAGCGCAGTCTATAAATCCAGTGGTGCGAATTCCAGCATTAGAAATCGATAATGGCGAAGTCATTATTGATTCAACTGCTATCCTCGATCACCTCGATGAAGTTGCCGGGGCTAACTCACTTCTGCCTCAAAGAGGACAACCTAGGCGTGAAGCGATGAAATTAGTTGCCACTGCTGTCGGCGCCATGGAGAAGACCGTAAGTGCTGTTTACGAAGGTCGCTTTCATGCTCCAGAAAAAATCGAGGCTTCTTGGGTTGAGCGCTGCGAAAATCAGGCTCTTTCCGCTCTGAAAGCGCTGGACGTAGTAGCCAGCAAAACAAATGGCGAAGGTTGGCTGTACGGCGATAAAATTAGTCAGGCAGACATTTCAGCAGTGGTCGCATTGACCTTCGCTAATATAGCTCGCCCACAAATGAATGCGTCCGATCAGGTTCCTAACCTATCTAAGTTAGCAGCTCGGTTAGAAGCGACAGAAGCTTTCCAGTCCACTATGCCTTAAGAACAGATGAGTGAACGACGGCTAAAGAATAAATCCAGAGCAAAAATCTAGGCCGTCGTTCAATTCACATCACACTGCTCTTCAGCATTTGCATTTTTATATCGAACAATTTTCAAAGTAGATTATTTTAAATTCAGACTTCAGCCTGATAAAATGCCGGATTAGTTTCTAAAATCCTGCATCAGGTATTTGAGGCCTCCCGCTTCACCTGCGCTGATGACTATTTTGCTTCGGCCTCCAGAAAGTCCTTAGATGACTGAATATGTCTCACCTAAACGCCCCATTCAGGGGATAATTTTGATGCTTATTGCTATGAGCTGCATTGGAATTGTTGATGCAATGGGCAAACGAGTAATGCATACCGTGCCTCAACTTGAAGTCGTTGGTTTCTATTTTTTAGTTATCTGGCTTTTAGCAATTGGCTACGCTGTTTTGAGAGGCATCACACCCAGACAGCTTTTGGAAACCAAGGCGCCAGTTTTGCAGGTAACTAGAGGTGTTATGCTAGTCTTATCCCTCTCTATGCTTTTCATTGCCCTTAAGCACCTGCCTCTTGCTGAGGCAACAGTTATTAGTTTCACATCACCGCTTTGGGTTGTTGCTCTTTCAGCTCCATTGCTTGGAGAGAATGTAGGATGGCGCAGATGGTCCGCAGTGATTGTCGGACTTTGCGGCGCCGCTATCGTAATGCAACCTGGAACAGCTATTTTTCAGTGGCTTGCGATTTTGCCCCTAATCGGAGCCATTTTCTTTGCCTTTTATCAAATAGTATCGCGCAAACTGTTGGGCCGAGATGGTTTCGAGACAACCTTATTCTATTCGTTTTTAGTTGGTTCAATTTTGGTGCTTTCTGCTGCGTACATTACGAATTGGAAAACGCTATCTTTCGATGAATTTACCTACATCGCTGTTATGGGATGCCTCGGTTTTACTGCCCACTTAACCATGCTGCACAGCCTGGCTGTAGCTGATGCCTCATTAGTAGCTCCCTTTAATTATGTTCGAGTGCTCTGGGCAATCGGACTAGGTTATATCTGGTTTGGCGAGGTGCCTGGCTTATGGACCTTCTTTGGTGGAGGGATCGTAATTGCATCAGGGCTTTTTATAATTTGGAGAGAAACATTAAAAAAACGAGCCTGATATTCCAGGCTATCAATCTAAATTGGGTAGGGTATTAAAAATTAGAAAGTCCAATTCACTTAACTTGAATTTATCTATAAACTGAGGCGCTGAATTTTTTAGAAGGCAAAAGCATGGCTAGACTTCCATCCGACTATGGTGGCCAAGAAGCGGGGCCGATCGACAAAAGCGAATATGAGCCTTCTCTATTTGATAAGCGTGTTGACGCGCTACGCTTACTGATGGGCAGAATAGACCCTGCTATGACTTCCGATGTATCTCGCCGCACACAAGAAGAACTTGACCAAACTACTTATGACGAAGCGCCATACTATGGACGATGGCTCTTAGGATTGCGCAAAAGTCTGATCGAGCGTGGACATATTAGATCGGATGAGCTCGCAGCACGCATTGGAAAACTCAAGACAGAACAGTGATCGAGCTTCTTTTAAATCCAGATATATGGCTCAGCTTCGCCACATTAGCGGCTCTTGAAATAGTACTTGGCGTAGATAACCTCATCTTCATTTCGATTGTAGCGAGTAAGTTACCCGAGGAGCAGCAGCCTTTAGCGCGTCGCGTCGGGCTAATAGGCGCGCTGGCAATGCGCATATTAATGCTTCTTTTGATTGCTTGGATCGTTGGCCTTACTAAGCCTGCCTTTAACTTATTTGGGTCTGGAGTCTCTTGGCGCGATATAATCCTCATAAGTGGAGGTCTATTCCTTTTAATAAAAGGAACGCTGGAAATCCACCACGCCGTTGAGGGAGAGCACGTAGAAAAAAACCAAAATGCTATTTCCACATTTGGCATGGCCGTAGCGCAAATAATGGCTTTGGATCTTGTCTTTTCTTTGGACTCTATAATTACCGCTGTTGGCATGACCCCTCATATCGAAGTCATGATAGCTGCAGTGATTACTGCCGTTGGAGTGATGTTGTTCGCTGCCGACCACGTGTCTCAGTTCATACAACAACATCCCACGGCAAAAATGCTAGCACTTTCATTTCTTCTTTTAATCGGCGTGGCGTTAATCGCAGATGGGTTACATTTCCACATTCCAAGAGGATATCTGTATTTCGCGATAGCCTTTGCGATCATCGTCGAGGGGCTAAATCTTCTAGCTCGGTCCACTGCAAAAAAGCGAAGAACTAAGAGAGCTAAATTGGATCTCTAAATCTTTCAATTGACGTGGCCCAGGCGTGTCGGCCACGATTTGAATTATCGATTAAATAAGATCCTGTGAAAGAATAAACACGCCATGTCCAAAACCGCTGCAGCAACACCCTTGGAAGATCTAGTAGTGCTTGATTTCACCAGGGTGCTTGCAGGCCCTTGGGCATCTTTGTCACTTGCAGATCTTGGCGCCAGGGTAATTAAAATAGAGCATCCTAATGGTGGTGATGACACTCGGCGCTATGACTTATTACCTGACGGATCCGGCGAATCCGCATATTTTTTAGCCGTTAATCGAAACAAACAAAGCCTTGCGCTGGATATCACAACTAGGGCTGGGCAAGATGTGATTTATCGTCTAGCAGCCAAAGCTGACATAGTAATCGAAAATTTTAGGGCTGATGTAATGACCAGGCATGGCCTTGACTATGACAATCTTAAGCAAGTCAACGAGAGCTTAATTTACTGTTCCGTGACTGGATATGGTCACTCCAGTCCAAATAAAATGGTTGCTGGTTACGATCCAATTGCCCAAGCTGAGAGCGGCATGATGTGGATGACCGGCGAGCCAGACGGACCACCACTTCGAACTGGAATCTCCTACGCAGATATGTTCACCGGTATGTTCGCTTGTCAGGCTATACTGGGAGCTTTGCACGCAAGAACTAAAGATGGACTGGGTCAGCAAATTGACATCGCTTTATTAGACAGTGCTGCCGCAGTAGGGGCCAATTACGCTCAGCTCGCCTTACTGACAGGAATAAGCCCAAAGCGCTATGGCAGCGAGCATCCATTTGTAGAGCCGCTTGGAAACTATGAATGCGAAGATGGCTTGATTTCCTTGATTTGTGGAAACGAGCGACAGTGGCAAAGATTTTGCAAAGAAGGTTTAGAGCGCCCAGATTTACTGAAAGACCCCAAGCTCAAAGATAATGCAAGCCGGGTGCTAAACCGAGACTATACGCGCGAAATAATTTCTTCCATCCTAAAACAAAAAACAAAATCCGAATGGATAGAAAAATTACGAGCAGCCGGAATGCCAGTTGGTATTGTTCGTGATCTAGTTGAGGCTCTAGCAGCCCCTGAACTAAGAGCCCGCGGCATGGTTCACACAACAACACATGAGCGCCTCGGACCAATAGAACAAATTGCAAGCCCAATGCATTTTTCCAGAACGCCAACAGCTGGTTTGACCGCCCCCCCTTTACTGGGCCAACATTCC
>VMCJ01000171.1 GCA_008081395.1 Rhodospirillales bacterium
ATTAATGCGGCTAAGCTTACGAACCGCAAACTCGAAGACATGAAGATTGTGGTGAACGGAGCTGGTGCTGCTGCGATCTCATGCGTCGAATTAATTAAACGTTTTAGTGCTCGTAATGAAAATGTCATTCTCTGTGATAGCCGAGGGGTGATATATAAAGGCCGCACTGATGGCATGAACCAGTGGAAGTCTGGGCATGCCGTAGATACCGACGCACGAAGTTTGGCAGATGCGTTAAAGGGAGCGGATGTTTTCTTAGGTGTATCTGTCCGCGATGCTGTAACACCTGAAATGCTAAAATCAATGGGTAAGGACCCTGTGATTTTTGCATTAGCTAATCCTAATCCTGAGATTCAACCAGAATTAGCCGAGAGCACGCGTGATGACATTATTATGGCAACTGGACGCTCTGATTACCCTAACCAAGTAAACAATGTTTTGGGCTTCCCTTACCTCTTCCGAGGTGCATTGGATGTGCGTGCAACAGCTATCAACGACGATATGAAACTTGCGGCAGCGATAGCACTTGCCGATCTGGCTAGGGAGGATGTTCCTGATGAGGTCGCTGAAGCTTATCAGGGGCGACGACTATCCTTTGGACGTGAATATATAATCCCAACGCCTTTTGATCCTCGACTGATCACAGCGATCCCTATCGCGGTAGCTAAAGCAGCAATGGAAACGGGTGTTGCCCGAAAGCCAATTGAAGACTGGGATGCATATCGTCGGCAGTTAGCTGCCCGATTAGACCCAACACTTTCGGCTATGTCTCGGGTGTTTACGGCAGTTCGTTCTTCTCCGAAACGGGTCGCATTCGCGGAAGGTGAAGAGGAAAGAACAATCCGAGCTGCGATAGCTTTTAAAGACCAGGGCCTTGGCACACCCATCTTAATTGGTCGTGAAGAAAAAGTACGCGCTGCAATGGCAGCCGCTGGTCGCGAAGATCCAGATATCGAAATTCATAATGCAGCTCGATCAGAGAGAAATTCAGCTTACCGTGATCACTTGTATTCACAGTTGCAGCGGAAGGGCTATCTGCTTCGGGACTGCCAACGTATGGTAAATCAGAACCGAAATACTTTTGCGGCTTGCATGGTCGCTCTTGGAGACGCCGATGCAATGGTAACGGGTCTAACCCGCAGTTTTGCTGTATGTTTTGAGGAAATTTCTGCAGTTCTCCCTCCAAAAGATGGCGAAACCGCGATGGGGCTGACTACGATTGTGGCGCGCGATCGCACGGTTTTGATGGCTGATACTCATGTTCATGAGGTACCAACATCGGAAGAGCTTGCAGACATTGCTTGCTCAGCTGCTAACGCTGCTAAGCGCATGGGCTATGAGCCAAAAGTAGCTTTGCTTTCTTATTCAAACTTTGGCAATCCAAACTGGGACTCAGCCGAAAGAGTTCGATCCGCAGTGCGTATTTTAGATAGTCGGAAAGTTGATTTCGAATATGATGGAGATATGACCGCGGATGTGGCGCTCGACGATGAGCTTCGTAAACGCCTCTATCCATTTGCGCGTCTCACTGGTCCGGCTAACGTATTAGTAATGCCAGCTCTTCAATCAGCAAATATCTCAGCAAAGTTACTCAAGACACTTGGTGGTGCAAACGTCATAGGCCCCTCGCTAATGGGGTTAGCTAAATCGGCACAGATTGTACCGATGGGGGCCACCGTGTCGGAGATTGTGAATTTAGCTGCTCTGGCAGCTCACGCAGCAGAGGATTAATTTCACAGGTGGCGCGATGATAGACTTAAATACGCGCCGCCTTTTACCGTCCATATTTCTAGCAGCTGTTGCTTCTGGAGAAGTAGTAGTACTGGTTGCGTGGATGCTAGATTTAATATCGAGCTTCCATGCTGTTTCAGGTGCTCTGATAGCTCTGTTTGTTGGTTTCATCTGCGCGTTGCCTTTTGCAAAAGACTTTTCGGAGCTAGTAGCCAGGGCGAGAGGGCTTGGCGCAGAGGAAGTTTCGCAGCTGCCTTCTGGTAGACGAACACCCGTCGGTGGGGAGCTTGCGACAGCTTTAGTTGAAAGCCAGCGACGAGTGCTGCGTATGCAGAGGTCGATGGAAGAGAGAGCCGTCACCGTTGAGAATGTTCTTGATGGTGTGCCCGAACCTCTCCTAGTGATTGATCTTAATTATCGAATAGTTCACGCGAATTATGCCGCCGAACTGGCAATTGGCTCCAATATTAATATGAGACAATTGGTAGATGTTGTGCGCAGTCCTGAACTGTTGGATGCGGTTGAGGCGGTGATGGCCGGTGCAGTTCCTGAAGCTATTGCTGATATCGAGTTAAAAGATCATACAACGCGTTCATACCGCGCCATTATTGCTCGATTGGCAAATATTGGTGGAGGGGGAGAGGCCGCTGTAATGGCTCTACAGGATTTGACAGCCATCCGCCGACTTGAGGCGATGCGTGCAGATTTTGTCGCCAATGCAAGCCATGAACTTAGAACGCCACTGGCAAACTTAGTGGGTTTTATTGAAACTCTAGAGGGGCCTGCGAAAGACGACGATACCGCTCGCGCACGATTTTTAGGAATTATGAGAGATCAAGCAAATCGTATGGCGCGATTAGTTGAAGATCTTCTATCTCTATCTCGTGTTGAGATGGACGAGTACGCTCCAGCTGGAGCAACTGAATCTATTGAGGATGTTATTAATTCTGTAGTCCAAGAATTAGAACCTATGTCTCAAGAGCGAGAAATTTCATTTCATACCGAGGTCAAAGGGCCATTATCTAGTACTTTAGGTGATCCAGATCTTGTGCAGCAGGTATTTCGAAATCTCTTAGAAAACGCGTTAAAATATGCTCGTGAGGGGTCCATCGTACAAATAAAACTCGTTAGTGAGAAAGAAGCTGTCCGAGTATCGATAATTGACGAGGGGCCTGGAATTCCAGCAGAACATATTCCGCGTTTAACGGAGAGGTTTTACCGTGTAGATGTTGCTAGGTCGCGTTCTCTAGGTGGAACGGGCCTCGGTTTAGCTATTGTTAAACATATTTTGAATCGATGTCGCGGCCATTTAGAAATTTCGAGTATTGTTGGCCATGGCAGCATTTTTACAGTGCGTTTGCCATTTGCTGATGAGCAAGAATAACGGTTGTCATATTTCTGTAATCTTTACGTAACATAAGTGTCGCCCTGCAGCCGTAGATAAATCATACGCTTATTGGATAAGCGTCCGATTTATCTAACCTGGTTCTCTAATGGAGGCGCTTTTATGAAACACTTACTTCCCGCTACAGCGCTGGCTGTGTTTGTGTCGATAGCTGCTGCAGGTTCCGCTGCTGCACGTGATCAAATTCGTATCGTTGGTTCATCAACAGTTTTCCCTTTCTCGACAGCTGTAGCTGAAACTTTTGGAAAGACCAGTTCTTTCAAGGCACCAGTAGTAGAGTCCACTGGTTCTGGTGGCGGAATTAAATTGTTCTGTGCTGGCGTCGGTCTAAGCCATCCTGACATCACAAATGCTTCTCGTCGCATCAAGAAGTCAGAAGTTGAAAAATGCGCCGCAAATGGTGTGAAAGAAGTCGTAGAGGTAAAAATTGGATACGACGGAATTGCTATGGGGCAATCAAAGGCTGGTGCCGATTTAAAGCTGACAAAAAAGCAAATTTTCTTGGCGCTTGCCGCGAAGGTTCCTTCCGGCGACAAGATGGTAGACAATCCATATAAAATGTGGAGCGAAATCGATCCAAGCCTTCCAAGGATAAAAATTGAAGTTCTTGGTCCGCCCCCAACATCAGGTACGCGTGATGCTTTTGTTGAGCTCGTCATGCGCGAAGGTGCAAAGGCTTTTCCAAATATCAAGAAGCTTGACAAGAAGCCATTTCGGGCAATCTCCGACAAAATGCGTGAAGATGGTGCATTCATTGAAGCCGGCGAGAACGATAACCTGATCGTTCAGAAGCTTGAGGCAAACCCATCTGCAGTTGGTATCTTTGGCTTCTCTTTCCTTGACCAAAATGCTGACAAAATTAAGGGTGCTGAGGTTGAAGGTGTAAAGCCAACGTTCGAAGCAATTGCGGATGGCTCCTACAAAGTGTCTCGTTCTTTGTACTTTTATGTGAAGAAGGCACATGTGGGCGTTGTTCCTGGTATCCAGGAATACGTAGCGGAATTTACAAGTGAAAAAGCTGCAGGTGATGAAGGTTATCTTACCGACAAGGGCCTAATTCCACTTCCTTCAGCTGATCGTAAAGCAATGAGTAAGGGTGCTTCTGGTTTGGTGCCTCTTAAAATGTAAAGATAATTACCGGTCAGCTCCTTAATTGGAGCTGGCCGATTTCTTTTTTTGTTCCACTAAGGTCATGCAATGCAAATCTGGGCACTCATTTTAATTTTGATTTGTCTTGCGGCTTACGGGCATGTAATTGGTCGCCGGCGGGCCATCTCTTTTGCTGCTGCTAAACCAGCATTACTGCATTCTCTACCCTTTTATCATGGAGCTTACTTGGCTCTTTGGGTAGTTATACCTTCGCTATTAGCGATTGCGCTATGGTTAGTAGCTCAAGGCCCAATTATTGAGAGTTTAATTATTTCCGGGCTAAATACGGACACACAGGCGCTATCCGCAGACCGTCTTTCCCTGGTGCTCAATGATATTGTTAACGTTGCTTCAGGTGACATTCCCAGTAGAGAGCCCACGCCAGAGATTGCAGCTGCCGCTCAAAAATTTTCAGAACTCAAAAAATTATCAAATCTTGGCATGGTTGTAATAAGTCTGGGGCTTGGTATTGCTTGCCTTTGGTGGGCAAAAGGTAAGATATCCGCCGAATTTAGAGCCCGTAATCAGGTGGAACGTATATTCACAATCATCATGATCCTGGCTTCAACTATCGCCATTCTGACAACCATAGGAATTGTATTATCTCTGCTATTTGAGGCATGGCGTTTCTTTCTCCGTATTCCATTGGATGATTTTTTGTTTGGCTTGCAATGGAGTCCACAAACAGCAATTCGGGCGGACCAAGTCGGTGCGAGTGGCAGTTTTGGAGCAATTCCTATTTTTGCTGGAACATTATTAATCACGGTTATTGCAATGTGTGTTGCTGTGCCGCTCGGTTTGATGTCTGCAATCTACATGTCCGAGTATGCAAGTAATCGGCTTAGGGGCGTAATTAAGCCCTTGCTAGAAATCTTGGCTGGTGTACCCACTGTTGTGTACGGCTTTTTTGCTGCTCTTACCGTTGCTCCATTTTTTAGAGGCATGGGCGAAACAGTTGGCCTCGATGTTAGTTCGGAATCTGCCCTCGCGGCTGGAGTAGTTATGGGGATTATGATCATCCCCTTTGTTTCATCATTGTCGGATGATGTTATGAATGCAGTTCCACAGACATTGCGAGACGGTTCCTTTGCATTAGGCGCAACAAAATCTGAGACTATTCGACAGGTAGTCCTTCCCGCAGCTCTACCTGGTGTTGTTGGTGCTGTATTACTTGCAGTTAGCCGAGCAATTGGGGAAACCATGATAGTTGTCATGGCAGCTGGCCTTGCTGCAAATTTAACGGCCAATCCGTTTGAAGCTGTGACCACCGTCACAGTGCAGATTGTCACACTTTTAGTGGGTGACCAAGAATTTGACAGCTCCAAGACCTTGGCAGCCTTTGCTCTTGGCCTCGTACTCTTCTTCATAACACTGTCATTAAACGTATTTGCACTTCGGATTGTGCGGAAATACCGAGAAAAGTATGACTGATCGAGGTTTACAGCAGCATTCAGGCGCTGAAGCAGTTATGCACGGCTCTGCAGATAAAAGAGCGAATGAAGAGGCTGCTCGCGTTCGTCGCCGTTATCGTTCAGAAGCGCGTTTCAAGGCTTATGGTATAGCTGCCATTGTAGTCGCCATTTCAATGTTAATCTTGTTAGTTGGGTCAATAATTTCGACTGGATGGTCTGCGTTTTATCAGTATGAGATAGCGTTAGATGTAACCTTCGAGGGTTCAGAAATTGATGCCAACAATCCTAGAACAGCAAATTATAACGGATTTATAAAATCAGCGTTAAGATCACAGTTTCCAGATGTTTCAGGCCGAAAAGAAAAACGGAAATTATATGGCTTAGTTTCTAACGGTGCGGATCTGCAGGCAATGCAAGTTGTTGTTGATGAACCCGTAAAAATTGGAAAAACAGTTCGTATTTGGGTTCTTGCTTCGGATGACATCGACAGTTTACTGAAAGGTTACATTGATCGAGACCTTCCAGAAGAAGATCGTCGGGTGAAGGATACTGAACTCGAGTGGATCGACCAGCTCAAAAGTGACGGACGTATTCGATGGTCAATGAATACGGTCTTCTGGAAATCGGGTGATAGTCGAGAACCAGAATTAGCGGGATTTTGGGGTGCCATCGTAGGCTCGTTTTTCACACTTCTAGTAACACTTGCTTTGAGTTTTCCAGTTGGTGTTCTTGCGGCAATTTACCTAGAAGAGTTTGCTCCAAAAAATCGCTGGACGGATTTTGTTGAAGTGAACATCAATAATCTGGCAGCAGTTCCATCGATAGTTTTTGGGCTCCTTGGCCTAGCAGTATTTCTGAACTTTTTCGGCCTTCCTAGATCAGCTCCCCTTGTTGGTGGGATTGTCCTTTCATTAATGACGTTGCCGACAATTATCATCGCTTCAAGGGCTGCACTAAAGGCAGTCCCTCCATCCATCCGTGAGGCGGCATTGGGTGTAGGTGCATCTAAGCATCAAGTCGTGACACATCACGTATTGCCACTCGCAATGCCTGGAATTCTCACGGGCACAATTATTGGTATGGCACAGGCTCTTGGGGAGACTGCTCCTTTGCTAATGATTGGAATGGTTGCCTTCATCGTGAATGTACCAGGGGGCATAACCGATCCTTCAACAGTAATGCCAGTTCAAATTTATCTTTGGGCAGACAGTCCAGAGCGCGCTTTTGTTGCAAGAACGAGCGCTGGTATCATGGCTCTTTTAGGCTTTTTAGTACTCATGAACGCACTCGCTGTAATCTTGCGTAAGCGCTTTGAGCGTCGCTGGTAGGTAAAAATGGCTGATGGTGAGAGATTTAATATGGAAGCAGCTGAAGCAAAAGTTCTCGTGAGAGACGTCAATGTGTTTTACGGCGAAAAACAAGCTCTTTTTGATATAGATTTGGATATTGGCCGAAACCAAGTCACATCTCTCATCGGTCCGTCCGGGTGTGGTAAGTCCACATTCCTGCGCTGCATGAACAGGATGAATGATGTCATTGATGGCTGCAGAGTTGAAGGCTCGATCAAAGTTGACGGTGATGAAGTACTAGATGCGGGTATTGATCCGGTACAGCTTCGTCGACGTGTAGGAATGGTATTTCAGAAACCAAATCCATTTCCCAAATCAATTTATGATAATGTTGCTTATGGGCCACGTATTCATGGTTTGGTTTCGAGCCAAGATGACCTGGATGAATTGGTTCAAACTAGTTTGGAACGAGCGGCGCTCTGGGAAGAAGTGAAGGATCGCTTGCACCAGCCAGGAACAGGGCTATCCGGTGGTCAGCAGCAGCGTCTCTGTATTGCCCGTGCTGTAGCAGTTCGCCCAGATGTAATCCTAATGGATGAGCCTTGTTCCGCATTGGACCCGATTGCGACAGCAAGGGTCGAAGAGCTTATTGAAGAATTAAAAAAAGCCTATTCAATTGTTATTGTGACACATTCCATGCAGCAGGCAGCACGGGTTTCTCAGCGCACTGCTTTCTTTCATCTTGGAGTACTTGTTGAGGTAGGTGTCACGGAACAGATTTTCACAGCACCGCGTGATGAACGCACGCAAGGCTATATCACTGGCAGATTTGGGTAAGTTTGGAGAAGATGACAATGCAAACTACCAATGATCACATCGTAAGGTCATTTACAGATGATCTGAATGATCTCTCAGCAAAAATTGGAAAGATGGGTGGGCAGGCGGAAGCAATACTTGTTGACTCAACTCAAGCATTGATCAAACGCGATGCAGACCTAGGTTTGCAAGCTATCGAGGCGGATCGTCGTGTGGATGCTTTAGATGCCGAAGTAGAAGCTGCGGTTGTTCGGATACTAGCGTTACGTCAGCCAATGGCAATTGATCTTAGGGTGATAATATCTGCACTCAAAATAGCGCAAGCCCTTGAGCGGATTGCCGATCATTCAAAAAATAATGCAAAACGGGCTTTGGTCATTAATCGCGCTCCTCCAATGGAGCTGGTTAAAAGCATAGTACGTCTTTCTGAAGTTGCTCAGAATATGTTGCATGGAATTCTTGGCGCCTACGCAAATAACGACGCTGATACGGCCATCCATATTCGGGATAGGGATGAGGACTTGGACCTTCTTTACGAAGGGTATTTCAGGGAATGCCTCACGTACATGATGGAAGACAGCAGAAGCATAACGTCATGCACGCATCTATTGTTTATCGCAAAAAATATCGAACGCATTGGCGATCATTGCACGAATATCGCAGAGAATGTTTATTATGCAGTCACAGGTGACCGATTGGGCTCCGCAAGGCCAAAAGCAGATCCATTGTCAGCGGAGCAATGATCCCATGCAGCCTTATGTTCTAATTGTTGAAGACGAGCCAGGAATAGCAGACCTTTTAGATTATAACCTTAAGGCATCAGGTTTTGATACCGGTATTGCTACTGATGGTGATGAAGCCGAACTTGCGTTGGCAGAAAGGCTACCAGACGCAGTCTTACTTGATTGGATGTTGCCAGGAGTATCTGGAATAGAGCTCTGCCGACGTATTCGGAGGAGGCCGGCCTCACGAGCCTTGCCAATTATTCTTTTAACGGCAAGAGGCGAAGAAGCTGATAGGATTAGAGGTCTTGATTCCGGGGCCGATGACTATGTAACTAAGCCGTTTTCGCCGACAGAGGTAATTGCACGGCTGAAAGCTGTTTTGCGGCGCAGTAATCCAGCGGTAACAGAAGAAAAATTAGTCTACGAAGATCTCTCCATGGACCTAATAACCCATCGTGTTCAAAGATCTGGTCAAAAGATCCATCTTGGTCCAACGGAATTTCGTCTGCTGCAGTATTTCATGCAGCGGCCAGGGCGTGTTTTTAGTCGTGAGCAGTTGCTGGATGCCGTTTGGGGGCATGACATTTACGTCGAGATGCGCACAGTAGATGTGCATATAAGGAGGCTCCGCAAGGCCTTAAATATTGAGGGCAACCCAGATTTAATTCGCACTGTTCGCTCTGCGGGATATGCTCTAGACGCTTCCGGCGATTGACCGCACTGAGCTGAAGGGGTACTCCGCTGTATCTGGTTACAGCGCAACCTTCAACAGGAGCTCAGCAATGGCTAAGTCCGCAGCCAAGGATATTCCTGATGATATCAAAGCGATGTCGTTCGAAGACGCAATGACAGAGCTTGAAACGATCGTCCAACGTCTGGAGCAGGGTAAGGGCTCTCTGGAAGATTCAATTCATTCCTATGAGCGAGGTGCTCAGCTCCGTCGGTATTGCGAACAAAAACTTGCAGACGCAAGGGAACGCGTAGAACGGATAACGCTTGGCCCTGATGGTACACCAGAAACTAGGCCATTCGATGCAGATTAGAGCATTTTGATGTCATCAAAATTAGCCGCCGAGATTTCATCTGTCGTAAGGGATACGGATGAGCTTCTAGAAAA
>VMCJ01000169.1 GCA_008081395.1 Rhodospirillales bacterium
ATTCAACTTAAAGAGGAAATCGATCTAAACGTTTTCCAGCCCTGTCATCTGGTAACAAATCCGGCTGATGTTTGGGTTTCAAAAAACCTAGCTCCTGGGGAAATTTTGGCTTACGACCCATGGCTTCTTACAGAAGCTGAAGTGAAGCGTTTTGATGCAGCAGCGGCAAAGGCAGGGGGCTCTGTTGCCGCCGCGAACCAGAACCTTGTAGACAAAATCTGGCTTGACCGACCACCTCCACCAGCTACTCCTATACTCCCTCATCCACTTGAGTTTTCAGGTGTCGATGCTGTGAAAAAGCAAGAGGAAGTTGCAAATGAAATAGCTGAGAGTGAAGCGACGGCTGCTCTTTTAACTCAACCTGATAGTATCGCTTGGATTCTGAACGTTAGAGGGTCGGACGTAGAACACACTCCACTACCTCTTTCATTCGCTGTGCTAGGTTCGGATGCAAGCATTCAATGGTTCGTAAACCCGGATAAACTGGTTGAACAAACCAGAAATTGGGTTGGAAAAAACGTACAGATTGAACACATCAACTCTTTTGCTGACTCACTGAAAGAATATAACGACAAAAGCATTTTAGTCTCTGAATCTGCTCCTGCTGCTGCTTTAGCAATTCTTAGATCAAACGGAGCTAATGTGATTATCGGAAAAGATCCAGTTGCTCTTCCGAAAGCTATTAAAAATAAGGTCGAAATCTCAGGCGCTCGTGCCGCCCACAAGAGAGATGCAAAGGCTGTGATTCGTTTCTTGCATTGGCTTTCAACTGAAGGACAATCCGGGGAAGTTACTGAAATCGAAGCCTCCGACCGTCTAGAAAGTTTCCGGCGAAGCCTTGATTTGTTCAAGGACCTATCCTTCCCAACAATCTCGGGGGCGGGAGCAAACGGTGCAATCATCCACTACCGAGCGTCCGAAGCCAAAGAGTTTAAGTTACAACGAAATTCTTTGTATCTATGTGATTCTGGCGCTCAGTTTCTTGACGGCACTACAGACATTACTAGGACTGTAGCAATTGGCCTGCCAAGTGAAGATATGCGGAGGACTTACACGCTTGTTTTAAAAGGTCACCTTGCGCTATCAGCCGCTCGATTCCCTAAGGGCACAACAGGGACGCAACTCGATACGTTGGCTCGGGCACCATTGTGGGAAGCAGGATTAGACTTTGACCATGGGACGGGCCACGGTGTGGGCAGCTACCTCTCCGTTCACGAGGGGCCTCATAGGGTTTCAAAAGCAGCGAGCACCGTTGCTTTGACGCCTGGAATGATTCTCTCTAACGAGCCAGGTTATTATCGTGCTGGTAGTTTTGGTATCCGGATCGAAAATCTGCTGCTGGTAACTGAAATAGATATTCCAGGAAGTGAGCGCGAGAGTTATGGATTCGAAACCCTCACTCTTGCCCCATATGATCGCAATCTTATAGATATCAGTTTGCTCTCACAAACCGAGCTTGAAGCGATAGACTTGTACCATGCCCGTGTTCGCAACGAATTAGCCGAATATCTATCTGATGATGAAGCTGACTGGCTGGTTAGTGCTACTGCTCCGCTGTGATTGATCATATCTTTAAGAGGTGGCTATTGGGGATATTTAAAAAATGGAGCCTTTTCATTTTTTAAAACCCGCCTGGCTTATGGACACTCTGGATCTTTTTGGCATTTTGCTTGATTAAGCGAGTTATTAGGAGACAAAGTTTCCCTAGAGTTTGCTGTGTTTCAAAAGAGCAGAAATATTTAATTATAGCGTTTGCTATCCAATAAGGCGTGCCTCAGGCCATTTAAAATGACGATGACTGCGACTCCAAAAGACCTTTTTGAAAAATTAGATTCACTTCGGATAAGGCACTCTACAGTGTCTCATCCCCCTCTGCATACGGTAGAAGATTCGCGTGCAATGCGCGGTACTCTGCCAGGAGGGCATGCGAAAAATCTTTTCCTAAAAAATAAAAAAGGTGAATTCTGGCTTTTAGTGGCCGAGGAAGATGCGCCAGTTCATCTGAAGGCATTTAGCAAAGCTGTCGGGGCCGGAAACCTCTCATTTGCCAATTCAAATCTCCTCATGGACAAGCTTGGGGTCTTGCCTGGTGCTGTGACGCCCTTTGCACTCATCAATGCGCCCGCAGGGTCTATTTCGGTTTACTTTGACAAAAAGCTACTTGCATCTGATCCCCTGAATTTTCACCCTCTAAATAACACTATGACTACAACCATCGCGAAGAGTGATCTTCTTATTTTTCTGGATGCTCTTGGGCATGAAATTTCTGAGATCGATCTAGAAACACTAAATTAAGTAGTAAATTTAATATAAAATACATCATAGATGGGCTTGGAGATCACGCAGAACCGAGCTACTTTTAGAGCAATGTTCAATTTGTAATAAGATCTTACCGAGGGACATCTATGTACGCACCCACTTTCGCGGCTCCTCAATCAGTTGATGAGGCAGTTCGTATGCTAGGCGCCGACGGCGCAAAACCACTTTCTGGTGGAACGGATTTAATTGTCCAATTAAAATCTGGACGCAACCGGCCAGCAGCAGTCGTTGACCTAAAAAAGATACCCGGCCTTGTTGGTGTCGAGGAAACGTCCGATGGCTTCGTGATTGGCGCAGCCACTGCAGGCGCTCAATTGGGTGAACATGCTGGCCTCGTTGCCGCCTATCCAGGCATCGTCGAGGGAGCTGAGCTGATAGGTTCCACTCAAGTACAAGGTCGCGCAAGTCTGGCAGGCAATTTATGCAATGCCTCTCCTGCCGCGGATAGCATTCCATGCTTAGCCGCAGCAGGTGCTATAGCAGTTGTGGTTGGCCCAAATGGCGAACGCGAAATGAAAGTGTCGGAAGTGCCTGCCGGCCCAGGTCGGACGAACTTAGCCAAGGGCGAATTCATCAAGTGCTTTAAGCTGAAAAAGCCAACTGCCAATTCATCTGACGCGTATCTTCGGTTCATTCCGCGCACAGAAATGGACATCGCTGTCGTTGGAGCTGGCGTTAACATTACTCGTGATGGTTCAAGCGGACCTATTAAATCAGCAACGGTTTGGCTCGGAGCAGTCGCACCAACAATCGTTGAGGTGGATGCTAGCTGCATCGTTGGCACCAGCCTTGATGATGCCGCGCTCGCAAAGCTTGATGCAGCGGCCCAGTCCGTTTGCAACCCAATCGACGACAAACGTGGTACCGTCGAATACCGCACTAAAGTTGCAGGTGTGCTAGCGCGCCGCGCAGCCACTATCGCATTCAAGCGCGCAGGAGAGCGTTAAACTATGGCTAAAACACATGTCACAGCGACAATTAATGGCGAAGAAACAGAATTTCTCTGCGATGGCCAGCAGACCATGCTGGATGTACTGCGCGATGAAATGGGGCTAACTGGGTCAAAGGAAGGCTGTGGATCCGGGGACTGCGGCGCTTGCTCAATCCTGGTTGACGGCAGGCTTGTTTGCTCTTGCCTCATGTTCGGTGCCGAAGCTGAAGGAACCGATATTATGACAATTGAGGGAATGGCGGATGGCGACAAGCTTCATCCGCTTCAGCAAAAATTCCTCGAGCACGCAGCTCTTCAATGTGGGTTCTGCACTCCCGGGGTTCTTGTGGCTTCCAAAGCCCTGCTCGATAAGAATCCAAACCCAACAGAAGAAGAGGCCCGCTATTGGCTGGCTGGAAATCTTTGCCGTTGTACTGGATACGACAAGATCATCGAGGCGGTCATGGACGCCGCCGCAGAAATGCGCGGAGAGTAACTAAATGAATTATCTCGGCAAGGATGTTGAGCTTAAGGTTGTTGGCACCAGGCCAATCCGGCCAGATGGTGTAGAGAAAGTCATTGGACGAGCGGCGTTTGGTGCAGATTTCCGCGTCGCAGGTATGATCCATGGTAAAGTGTTGCGTAGCCCGCATGCTCATGCCCGGATAAAATCCATTGACACCTCAAAAGCCGAGGCTCTTAAGGGTGTTAGAGCAGTAATAACAGCAAATGATCTTCCTAATATCCCAAGCGAAGAAGCTTTTGTTGGCGAAGGACCTGCTAACTTTCGCGACATGTCGCTTAACACCATTGCCAGAGATAAGGTGCTTTATGATGGACACGCAGTAGCGGCAGTTGCTGCTACTTCTCCATCAATTGCTGAAGAGGCTCTTCGCCTTATAGATGTGGAGTATGAAGTCCTTCCAAACGTCATTGACGTAGAGGAGGCAATGAAACCCGATGCACCCATCCTCCACGATGATCTGTTCACTCAAGGGGTTGATCCTAAACCAACGAAAGCATCCAATATCGCCAAGCGAATGGAGTTTAAGTTAGGCGACTCTGCATCGGCCTTCTCTAAAGCCGATGTAATCGTTGAGCGGAAGTATAAAACTGCCCCTGTGCACCAAGCGTATATTGAGCCACATGCCTGTGTTGTCTCATATGGTGCAGATGGCCAAGCGCAGATTTGGTGCTCAAGCCAAGGCCAGTTTATGGTTAGGGCCTATTGTGCCAAACTACTGGGAATGGATATCGCTGATATCCGGGTATTCCCTCTTGAAATCGGTGGTGGGTTCGGCGGAAAAACGCTTGTTTATTTGGAGCCACTCGCTTTAGCTCTTTCACGAAAAAGCGGCAAACCAGTTAAAATGACTATGTCACGTGAAGAAGTTTTCCGAGGATCGGGACCAACTTCTGGTGGCGCAATTAATGTCAAGATTGGTGCAACCAAGAATGGTCGGATTGTTGCAGCTGAATGCGAAGTCATGCTTCAGGCTGGAGCCTTCCCAGGGTCTCCAATTGGACCTGCCCTGATGACTCCGTTTGCAATGTATGACCTGTCCGATGTCACCATCTGGGGTTACGACGTAGTATCAAATCGTCCCAAAGTAGCTGCTTACAGGGCTCCTGGGGCACCAGTTTCTACTTTTGCAACAGAGAGCGCAGTAGATGAGCTTGCCAAACAGCTCGATATGGATCCTTTGGAGCTCCGCCTTATCAACGCTGCAAAAGACGGAACAAAGGCTGTTTACGGCCCAACTCTAAAAGATATTGGTTTCGTGGAAACTCTCGAAGCTGCAAAATCATCTTCGCACTGGAATTCGCCGCTAGGTGATGCTGCGCCAGGTAAACGCAGAGGCCGAGGTATGGCATCTGGTTTCTGGTTCAACATCGGAGGTGAAAGCTCAGGGGCAACATACGTCAACGAAGATGGAACAATCACCGTTGTATCAGGAAACCCAGACATCGGTGGAAGCCGTGCCTCAATGGGCATGATGGCGGCCGAGGTACTCGGAATGGATGTAAAAGATGTCCGGACAGTTGTCGGTGACACTACCTCCGTTGGTTTCTCATTTTTAACTGGTGGAAGTCGCGTAACGTTTGCAACCGGTATGGCGGTTACTCAATCCGCTGAGATGGTTCGAGATGAATTGTGCAAACGGGCGGCTCTATTGTGGGAAATTCCTGCAGAAGCAGTCGAGTGGAAAGATGGGAAAGCGTACCCAGCTGGCGAAAATGCTGGTAAATTTGACCCCCTGACCATTGCCGATATAGCAGGAAAATCTGCTCGAACAGGCGGCCCAATTACAGGGAAAGCGTCTATAAATGCTCAAGGCGCTGGACCAGGCTATGCCACTCACATTTGTGACCTAGAAGTCGATGAGGAAACAGGTCATACCACCGTCCTTCGCTATACTGCGATTCAAGATGTTGGTAAGGCAATACATCCATCATACGTGGAAGGGCAACTTCAGGGTGGTGCTGTTCAAGGTATCGGTTGGGCGCTTAATGAGGAATACGTCTACACGAAGGATGGGCGTCTCGATAATGCCGGTTTCCTCGATTACCGCATCCCTGTGGCGTCAGACCTACCAATGATCGAAACCATTTTGGTTGAAGTACCAAACCCTCGACACCCATTTGGTGTTAAGGGAGTTGGCGAGCCACCGATTGTGCCTCCAATGGCAGCTGTCGCAAATGCGATGGAAAATGCTACTGGGGTTAGAATGTCGAGCCTACCAATGTCTCCACCCCGCGTAAGAGCGGCTTTGGATGCATCAGAAGGTTGATTTTTTAGAATCAACTTCTCAATGTGGTAAAAAGGCGGCAATGCTGTAAGGCTTTGCCGCCTTATTTTTTGAAAGGGGAAGACAAAATGGCTCGTGTCACTGTCGCAAGTCAGATGTGCAGGCCTTTTATGGGAACGGTTACAGAAGTCGAGATAGATGCCTCCAACGTTCGCGCCCTTATTCGCGAACTTGATCGTCGATATCCAGGCCTTGGTAATCAGGTGGAAGAAAGCATGGCCGTGGCTATCGATGGTGTTATCTGTCAGGACACTTATCTAGAGCCCATTAATCCAGACAGTGAAGTTTGTCTTATCCCAAAAATAGCTGGAGGCTGAAAAAGCGAAATCTGAATGATTAATCTGCCAAAACCAAATTTCCGCTTGCTTTATGAATGCAGCCTTGAAGCAGAAAAACCAAGGATGATTGGTGAGACACCCCATGGCATTAGACGAGTGATACAAATCACAGGTGGTTGGTTTGACGGACCAAATATGTCTGGAAAAGTGCTTTCGGGGGGGTCAGACTGGCAACTTATTCGACCGGATGGAGTTGTGAGCCTCGAATCACGTTACATGCTGCAAACAGGTGATGGTGGGCTGATATTCGTTCATAATCGTGGAGTTAGGGTTGCAGATAGTGAAGTGGGAGCCATGCTTGATCGTGGAGAAGATGTAGACCCAAGCCGTTATAGATTTCGCACCACACCAACTTTTGAAACTGGAGCAGAGAATTATCTTTGGTTAAATAATGTGGTTGCCGTTGCAACAGCAGCGCGGCGGCCACGCGGTGCTGAAATAGCAGTTTTTGAGGTTCTATGACGACGTTACCAAATATCCTTACAGTAACACGAATTTTAGCTGCGCCAGTCATTGTGCTTCTAGCAGCAGTGGACGGCCAAGCTGGTAGCTACAGCGCCGCAGCAGTTTTTATAGCAGCTGCTGTAACCGACTGGTTTGATGGTTTCCTTGCTCGTAAGCTTGAACAAGAAAGCGTTCTTGGGGCCATTTTGGACCCAATTGCAGATAAAATTCAGGTTTGCATCACCTTGATCGTGCTCCTGTGGCTAGGTTCATTACCGGATTGGAATTTAATTCCGGCAGTAGCCATACTAGGTCGTGAAATCTTCATTTCTGGCCTGCGGGAAGGGATGGCCGGCAAAGATGTACCACGCCTCACATCTTCATATGCCGCCAAATCTAAAACATTTGTTCAAATGACAGCGTTAGCTATCCTTTTAACTGGGGCCCTTCTAGGTGAGTGGGTGCCTTTGGTTGGATGCGCCTTACTTTGGATTGCTGCATTTCTGTCTGTATGGACAGGGCTATCTTATCTTCGCACTGCTCTTTCCACTCTCAAATAAGAGAAGATAGTCTTAGAATGTATGTGCTCGGCATCATCGGATGGAGTGGCGTTGGCAAAACCACCTTAATAGAAGGTGTTGTTAGGGCTCTAGTTGTTGATGGGTTTGACGTTGCCACCATTAAGCATGCTCATCAGCGGTTTGATATTGATCGCGAAGGCAAAGATAGTTTCAGACATCGCTCCGCTGGGGCGAGACAGGTTTTAGTTTCCTCGCCAAATCGCTGGGCACTTATGACTGAACTGAGAAATGAGCCAGAACTAACACTCGAGGACTCGCTCGCTTTACTAGGACCCACAGATATTGTCTTAGTAGAGGGATATAAGGGTGGTGTGATCGAAAAGATCGAAGTTTGGAGGGAAGCTCATGGTGGAAAGCCCCTCTGGCAGGAAGATGATAAGATCATCGCTGTGGCAAGTGACGACCCCAAATTAACTGCTAGTGCTCCTCTATCACTTCCTCTATCTGACCCTGTCACGGTAGCAAGGTTTATTCAAAGTCGCATAAAAGAGCAGCCTTGGAGAAATTAGAAAAATGAAAATTCTCTATTTTGCATGGGTTCGCCAGAAGATTGGATATGCAGAGGAGATAAATACGCCTCCTCTAAACGTAAAAACAGCGGAGCAACTAATCGATTGGCTTATTGGCTTGTCTGAAGGACACGCAGAAGCATTTGCTAATAGAAGCACTATCCGCATAGCTATCGACCAACAATTTGCTGAACCTAATGACAGCATTGTTAAGGCTGTTGAGGTGGCGTTCTTTCCACCTGTCACAGGAGGATAAAGCCATGACGGTTTGTTTGCAGGAGCCGCCGTTCGACGTTGGATTAGAAATCTCCAGGATGACAGCTGAACGAAAAGATGTAGGAGCGGTTGCCAGCTTTATAGGAATAGCTCGAGAAGATAATCCTGATGAAGGTGCCGAGCCAGTAATCGCCATGACACTAGAACACTATCCTGGGATGACTGAAAACCAACTTCTGGAAATCGAGCTGGAAGCCCGTAAACGTTGGCAACTCATTGATTGTCTAATAATTCACCGTTACGGCCGCTTCATCCCTGGAGACCCTATTGTGCTCGTCGTAACTTTATCCAGCCATCGAAAGGCTGCGTTTGAAGCATGCGAATTCCTAATGGATTATCTCAAAACACAAGCGCCCTTTTGGAAACGCGAGGAAACTGAAACTGGTGAGCGTTGGGTGGCTGCCAGACAAACTGATAACGATGCTGCCAGCCGTTGGGCGACAAAGACTTGAACTATGACAAACGTTACACT
The DNA here is from genome assembly GCA_008081395.1 of Rhodospirillales bacterium. GTDB lineage: Bacteria > Pseudomonadota > Alphaproteobacteria > Bin95 > Bin95 > VMCJ01. The sequence goes on from VMCJ01000169.1 coordinate 8,681, forward strand.
TGAACAAGCAGACAACATAATCTCTGAAGCACTCATAGAAGGTCGGCGGCATAATTTTATGCCGCTGACGGTAGCCGTATTGGACGCTGGAGGTTGCCTGGTTTCTCTCAAGCGAGAGGATGGATCTGGAATTCTTCGACCCGAAATCGCAATAGGTAAAGCATGGGGCGCTTTAGGCATGGGTGTGCCATCGCGTGTACTACGTGATCGTCTTGCAGACCGCCCGTCTTTCCAATCCGCTCTAGCAGCTGCATCTGGAGGACGCTTCATAGCAGTACCAGGTGGTGTATTACTTAAGCGACAAGACGATTTTGTTGTTGGCGCTGTTGGAATAAGTGGCGATACATCAGATAAAGATGAATTGTGTGCAATATTAGGTGCTCGTGCCGCGGGTTTTGAGCCTATGCCGGCTCAACCATCTGAGAATTGGGCATCATCTAAACTTTGAATAGAAAAAAGGCCCCGCTTTTTCAGCGAGGCCTCTTAATAAAGGTAATTAAAGCCTGATAAAACAGGCTACAATACTAATTGTGGCGAATGCGTGCAGCCATTGGACCACGAGGCCCAGGTCGCACATCAATTTCCACTGACTGCTCTGGCTGTAATTCTCCCATCCCCGCACGTTCTACAACACGAGCCGGAACGTAGATGTCTTCCCCACCATCGCTTGGTGATGCAAAGCCAAAGCCACGCTCAGCATTATAGAATTTTACAGTTGCCTGTCTGGTCTCAAGAGGTGCGCGATCATCACGGTCACCACCGCCATAGCCACCGCGGTCACCGCCGCCGTAGCCACCGCGGCCACCACCGCCACCGCCCCGAAAGCCGCCACGACCA
>VMCJ01000089.1 GCA_008081395.1 Rhodospirillales bacterium
GGGACAGTGGTCTTTCTACCGCTTTTGATCATTTTGGCCCGGCCGATATTCCTGCCGCATTCAAAGCGGCACGCGCAAAAGAACCGGTGAAAACGCCTTATAATCTTGATGATATGGCTGACGATGCAGCTGCTTTGCTTGAAGCCCTAAAAATTCCCTCTGCGCACATTGCTGGCAGTTCGAATGGGGGAGCAATTGCTCAAATATTTGCTTATCGCCACAAGGATAAAACCTTGTCACTTGCCTCCATAATGGCAACCTCGGGCAGGCGTGGACTTCCTAGGCCCACCGAAGAGGCAACAGCTTGGTTAAACAAGCCTCGAAAAACAAAATCTTCGCGCGCAGAGTTTATAGCCGAAGCTCTAGAAACAGCACGTACAATAGGAAGCCCAGGATTTCCGTTAGATGAGACGGCAGTCAATGCTCGTGCTGGGGCACTCTTTGACCGTGCATACAAACCAGGCGGTCATGGGAGGCAGTTGCTTGCATCGATAGCCTCAGCCGATACAAGGGTTGCTCATTTAAATGAGATCAAGGTCCCCACCACCATCATCCATGGGGCAGATGATCCATTAGTCCCAGTGGGGTGTGGAGAAGACGTAAAAAATAGTATCGAAGGAGCAACCATGACCGTGATATCGGGGATGGGGCATGATTATCCGAGTGGAGCTGTACCGGCGATAGTCGATGCCATCAAGAAGAATGCTGATCGGGCTTAAGCGCATCGGCTAAACTCATACTACCACTTCCTCTTCTCGCGGGTTGCTGCTGAGACGATGCTGGGCACCAACCAGCCAAGAAAACAACTTCAAACGGAACGGCTATACGGCCATCATCCTCAGTATTTTTGGTCAGTTGTGCCAGGGCATTCAAAAGCACCTGCCGACGCATGGGGTATCTGCTTCGCTCAGAGAGAACACTGGTCTCGCCCATTAACCGAAGATCTTGGAGAAGGCGCAATGGTTCATTATACCTAACAGTGATTATTTCTGTGTCTGCTACAGGCAACGCAAAACCTGCACGCTGCAGTAGTGCTGCTGCATCACGAATGTCCACAAATGGCGAAACATGCGGTGAAACTGGAACATTTAATTCCGCCTCGGCCTTCAGCAGAGCTTGGGAGAGCGGAGCAAGGGTCGCAGGACCAAAAAGTATCCCAAGAAATAGACCGTCTGGTCTAAGCGCTTGTCTTATTTGAACAAGACCCCCTGGGAGATCATTAACTAGGTGCAGATCTCCTGCACTAAATACAAGATCGAGGCTTCCTCCACTAAACGGTAAAGCTTCCAAATCTAATGCCAATCTAGGACCCTGATCACTCAATGCTTCTGAAGCGAGATCAGCTTCCACAAGCCATTGAATACCTCCTCTGCCACCAAGAGCGTCACGGGCCAATCCACCCCTCGAGCCCAGCGCCAATGCAGTAGGAAAAACTTGGTTCAGATCATCCAATCGTTCGGCTAAACGCTCAGTTATTTCGCGCCATAAAAAGTCTGCCTTAGAAAAAGTCTTGGCGGCACGAGCCCGACGTGTACGCGAGAGACGCCGGTCGAAAATAGAAGGAGCGGACATGGGCAAACTTTAATCGCTTGAGGAAACAGAACCTACCGCCTAGCATATTATTTAGTTTTCCAGAATCCTAAGAAGCAAGAAATCATGGCTAAAACCATCTCACCAAAAGCACTTCATGATCTAATCGCGGCAAATGCACAGGAGTTTGCAGTCGTTGATGTTCGTGGGGAGCGAGCATTTTCTGATGGCCATTTAATGCACGCAATCTCCGTGCCTCTTGGGCGACTAGAGATAATGATTGGCACTTTGGTCCCTCGTTTAACAACGGCGATCTTTGTTACAGACGGCGGTGAGGGTCTTTCGGATAAGGCAGCGAAGAAATTAGAGGAAATTGGCTACACTAACGTGGCCATCCTCGAAGGTGGCACGCCAGGTTGGGGCAAGACTGGTTATGAGATCTACAGTGGGTTCAATGTTCCTTCTAAAGCCTTTGGTGAATTTGTAGAACATCATTTTGGAACTCCATCAGTCTCAGCTGAAGAACTAAAAGAAATGCTGGATTCTGGGCAGAAAATGATTGTTCTAGATAGTCGCCCCATGGATGAATTCGAGGTGATGAATATCCCAACGGCTACGTGCTGCCCAGGCGGAGAACTGGCCTATCGCATACACGAAGTAGCCCCCGACCCTGATACGACGGTCGTTGTTAACTGCGCCGGACGTACAAGGTCTATCCTTGGTGCACAGTCTCTTATTAACTCTGGAATACCTAATAAAGTTGTAGCTCTTCGCAACGGCACGATGGGCTGGCATCTATCTGGGTTTAACCTTGAAAGGGGCAATTTACGACCAACTGCCCTCAATCTTTCAAGCGCATCCATTGATGATGCTAGAGATAGAGCTGAGACTGTTGCCAAACGTTACGGCGTTTCAAAAGTTAATCGAGCAACTGCAGAAGAGTGGCTCTTAGATAAAAATCGCACAACACTTCTTCTCGATGTTCGTCACCCACACGAGTACGAAGCTGGACACATCCCTGGCTCTATCTCAGCTCCTGGAGGACAACTTGTCCAAGCGACTGATCGGTATGCAGGCGTGCGAGGGTCTCGACTGATCTTGGTTGATGATGCCAACCTGGTGCGCGCGACTATGACTGCTCATTGGCTTTTACAGATGCACTGGGATGTTTATGTACTCGAAGAAGGTTTACCCATGCATGACTTGGAGGTGGGAAAACAAAAAGTTCCAGCTCTTATGCCTCCCTCAGTTGAGTACGCAAATGTCGATAAGACAAAAACTTTGTTAGATAATGGTTGGATCCCTGTTGACGTTGCAACTAGTCGTGATTACCGCAAAGGACACATCCCTGGCGCTTGGTGGCTGACCAGAGCGCGTATTGAAGACGTTGTAAAAAACCTACCTGAAGACGCTAAGGGTTTTGTCACAACGTCAGAAGATGGATTGGTCGCCAGTTATGCGGCAGCAGAACTTTCTAACCTTACTGGAAAGTCAGCTGTCGCTCTGCAAGGAGGAACAGCGGCTTGGGTTTCCGCAGGCCAGAGTTTGGAAACTGGAGAAACCAATCTCGCAGATGAACCAGACGATGTCTGGCTAAAGCCTTACGAACGCAAAGGTGGAGTATTAGAAGACTTCATGCGTGAGTATTTGACGTGGGAAATAGACTTGATAAAGCAAATTGAGAGGGATGACTTGGTTAGCTTCAAGTCCGTTTGACTAGGTTTTTGGACTAGCAGTTGAAGTCTAGAAGCCTATCGACCTCCTCTCGGGTTGCTGCACTATTAGCGGCACCACTGCGCGTAGTAGATATCGCGGCGGCGACGGAAGCAAAGCGAATAGCCGCCGGTAAAGCTAGTCCTTCTGTCAACGCAACAGCTAGAGCACCGTTAAAGCAATCGCCAGCACCTACCGTATCAATGGCATCCACCCTAAATGCTGGTTGAAAACCACTTTCGCCACCTGCAGTCGCCCAAGCAGTCCCATTAGCACCCATGGTTACAATTGCCGATGGCGCCCCGATGTCCACAAGACGAACTGCTGCTGCAATGCCGGTTTTTTTATCATATGGCCTGAAGCCTACATAGGTCTCTGCCTCGACCTCATTAGGTGTGATGATGTCAACGGCCATAAGAACAGAACCGGCAATTCCATCACTTGGCGCAGGCGCTGGATCGAGGATAACGGTTGCCCCTGCTTTGCGGCCAGCCCGGGCCGCAGAAAGTGTTATCTCCAAGGGTATTTCAAATTGGAGAAGAAGTGCTTTTGCACCTTCTAACGCCTGACTTGCACGAACCACATCAGTCTCATCGATCCTACGATTGGCTCCAGCTGCCTGTATGATGGCATTCTCACCGTTAGCATCCACCAGAATAACACCAAGTGCTGTGGCAACCTCGGGATCTATAAGAACTCCCGAAGAATCAAGGTTGAGCTTATCAAATGCGGCTATAACGTCTTGCCCAAATTGGTCATCACCAATGCGACCGAAAAATTTTGTTGGTGCCCCAAGTTTTACGGCAGCGGCAGCTTGATTTGCGCCTTTTCCTCCAAGCCCAGTTATATAATTCTTACCTAGAAGTGTTTCACCTGGCTTTGGTAAGCGGTCAGCAAAAGCAGCTACATCCCAAGTAACACTTCCAAAAACAACAACAGTCATACCTGCATGCACCCGGCTAATGATGGGAAAAAATACAATAAAAAATTCTGAAATTTTAAACGTTGATGACTAGCTTTTAGGTTGCCCCTAAGAAGCCTTTCATTTTTGCGCATAAAATTCATGGGAGAATCAATAGATCAACTCGATTGGCGTAAAACGCTAGGTAACCAGCAATTTTGGCAACTTCATCGTAAGGAGTTTCATACGACCATGCCGCATTTTCTGTACAAGAAGAACCTACTGAAAAACTGTAATAACTTGCATTGCCTTTATAGGGGCAAGTCGTCAATTGCTCCGATCTTTTAACCAGTCCCATCAGAATATCTCTACGAGGAATGTAATAAACAGGGTCATAACCGCTTTCTTCAACGCGAAACGCATCACGAGTGTCAGCGATTACCTCTCCGCAAATGCGTATCACAACCCGCCCTTGGAAAGATGAAATATGAACACAATGACTTGGGTTTTTGATAAAGCCTGGCGCGGGGTTAGAGGACATCAAAAATCTCCTTCTTAATACCAGAGGTCCTTTGCAAAATTTAAACCTTCAATTACTTGCCCGGGTGTTTGTACAATAATCATAATATGACGATGACCCACTACTAAGTTTTGCACCATTTGGAATGGATTATCCCAATTAAAATTTGCATCCTATCGCTTGATATCTTTGCTGCCACACCATCATAACCCTCAAAAAAAGTGCTCTCATGTCTGATGCCAATCTTGAAAATATTAACATCCGCCGCAGCCTTAATATTTCTGGAAAAGTATATGATTACTTTAGCCTTGAAGCTGTTTCAGACGTAGTCGGCGATATTTCTAGACTGCCCTACTCGCTAAAAGTGTTGATGGAAAATGTCCTTCGTCATCAAGAAAGTAATGAGGATATTACTGCAGGTATTTTTCATTTCAGTGATTGGCTTAAATCAGGTGGTAAGACCAAAGCCGAAATAGCTTTCAGCCCGGCTAGAATACTAACTCATGATTTCAGCGGCATCCCTGCCATAGTTGATCTCGCAGCGATGCGAGATGCAATTATCGATCTGGGCGGGGACGCCAGTAAAATAAACCCAGCGTGTCCTGTCGATCTCGTGATAGATCACTCTGTGATGATTGATTCTGCGAGTGAAAAAAGCTCGTTCTCAAGAAACGTTGAACTCGAATTTGAGAGAAACCAAGAACGCTTTGAATTCCTTCGTTGGGGTCAGAACGCATTTAGCAATTTTCGGGTGGTACCTCCTGGAACTGGCATATGTCATCAAGTCAATCTTGAGTATCTAGCAAAAACAGTTTGGACAGCCTGCAAGGATGGAAAAACAATTGCATACCCAGACACACTAGTTGGTACAGACAGCCATACAACCATGATTAACAGTCTTGCAGTTCTAGGCTGGGGCGTAGGAGGAATAGAGGCAGAGGCTGCGATGCTAGGGCAGCCAATTTCCATGCTCTTACCCGAAGTAGTTGGTTTCAAGCTCACCGGAAAACTAAAAGAGGGTACTACGGCAACAGATCTAGTTTTAAGAGTTGTTGAAATACTTCGACAAAAAGGAGTGGTTGGAAAATTTGTTGAATTCTTCGGTGATAGCCTCAACAACCTACCCTTAGCGGACCGAGCTACGATCGCAAATATGGCACCAGAGTATGGAGCTACCTGCGGTTTCTTTCCTGTTGATTCAGAAGTTATTCGATACCTTAAATTTACAGGCCGCAGTGATCATCAAGTTACCTTGGTCGAAGCCTATGCAAAGGCACAAGGTATGTGGCGCGAAACAGGAGCGCCTGATCCAATATTTAGTGACATTATCGAGTTGGATATTAGCAGTGTTGAACCAGCTCTGGCCGGCCCAAAACGCCCTCAAGACCGCGTTTTACTTTCCAATGTCGCTTCAGCTTTTAGCCAATTTGCATCAGAAACAGATGGTGGACAGGCGACAGCAGCCGAAGGCACCGATTACGTAATTGAACCAGGTCATGTAACGCTAGCTGCAATAACCAGTTGCACTAACACTTCCAACCCACCACTCCTTATCACAGCTGGTTTACTCGCAAAAAAAGCCAATGAGCGTGGACTAAAACCAAAACCATGGGTAAAGACCTCCTTCTCACCTGGCTCAAAGGTCGTTCAAGACTACTTGATTGCTTCTGGACTTCAAAAACACTTAGACAACATTGGCTTTAATATAGTCGCATTTGGATGTGCTACTTGTTTGGGCAATTCAGGTCCCTTTAAACCAGAAATTTCAGAAGCTATCGAAAAGGGCAACTTACTTGTAAGCGCAGTGGTGTCTTCCAACCGAAATTTCGAGGGTCGGGTACACCATCAAGTTAAATCCAACTACCTCGCTTCACCGCCATTGGTTGTTGCCTACAGTCTTGCTGGTTCAGTTAAAATTGATTTAACCCAGGAAGCATTAGGTCAAGATCCCGAGGGCAATGATGTCTATCTAAAAGACATTTGGCCTAGCAGCAACGAGGTTAATGACGCGCTTCAAAAAAGCTTGACGCCCAATATGTTTAACCAATGTTATAGTGACGTATTCGAGGGACCAGAACAATGGAAAAACATTCCAGCCACAAGTTCTGCCACGTATAAATGGTCTGAGTCATCTACCTACATCCAAAAACCACCATATTTCGATAAAATCTCTATTAACCCAGAAAAACTCTCGAATATCATGGGCGCGCGTGTGCTTGCTGTGCTTGGTGATAGCATAACGACTGACCATATTTCCCCAGCGTCTTCAATAAACAGCAATAGTCCAGCCGGGGAGTTTTTGATTAGCCACCAAGTCCGCCCGCAGGACTTTAATAGCTTCGGAGCACGCCGCGGAAACCACCACATCATGATGCGCGGCACTTTTGGGAATAGCCAAATCAGAAATGAACTAGTTCCAGGCTCCCAAGGAGGTCTAACTCGACACCAACCCTCAGATACAGTGATCCCAATATTTGAAGCCGCAATGAAGTACAAGGATGATGGGGTGCCTCTTATTGTAGTTGCAGGCAAAGAATACGGTACTGGGTCGAGCCGTGACTGGGCGGCAAAAGGGGTCTGTTTGCTTGGGGTGAAAGCTGTAATTGCTGAGAGCTTCGAGCGTATTCACCGCTCAAATCTTATTGGCATGGGCGTTCTACCATTAGAATTTAAGAATGGTGAGAGCCGAACGTCTTTGAGTTTAAATGGAGATGAGACTTTCGATATTATGGGGCTCACAGATGAAATCCGGCCTCAAATGAATTTGAAATGCACCATTACCTTTGCCAACAGATCTCAAACAGACATAAGTCTTTTATGTAGAATAGATACCATGGATGAAGTTGAGCAAATTAAGAACGGCGGCATTCTACAGCTAGTACTAAGAAGATTTATGGAAGCCAAGTAATCTTTAATTTTTTATTTTTTAAAAATTAAGCCCTGCCCTCGAGTTTCACCGAAGACAGGGCTTAAAGCTCATAATGTGAATAAGCCGCTTAGGAGTTTAACCAACCTCCATCAACATCCACTGTCACGCCCGTCATAAAATCATTCTGGACAACTAGCATAATTGCTTGCGCGACTTCCTCTGCAGTACCAGCACGTGGAATAAGGTTGGCCTTGGTAGCGTTGGACGTCATTTCTTTGCGCTTTGCCTCATCGGGCCCAAACATTGGTGTATCAATTACACCAGGAGAGACCACATTCAGGCGCTTTGGAACAATTTCCTTCGCGACACACTTGGCCAGAGCTTCAACAGCTCCACCAGCAGACGAAATCGCAACTTGACCTGGTCGCGCTTTTCTTGCTGGCGCACCTGAAACCAAAACGGCACAACCATCATTTTTTAGGTGACTTACACCTTGTCGCAGAACGTTTGCATATCCCCAAACTTTGGCAAAAGAGTTTTGATACGCATCGAGATCCATCTCCATAAAAGGACCTGCTGCACGCGGGCCTCCAGTGGCAGCAGAAATAAGCACATCGTAGGGCCCCGCAGCGGAGCAGACCGCTGCAACTGCTTCCCGATCCTGCACATCGCAAGCCGCTGTGGTAACACCTTCAGGAAGATTAGTTGCTTTCGACGGGTCACGACTAACTGCAACAACGGTGGCGCCAGCGTCAGCGAGCATCCGCGTTGTAGCAAGCCCAATACCGGATGTACCACCGAACACAATTGCCTTTTTGCCTTTGAGATCCATAGAAAAGTCCTTTTTTGATTTTATGTGCAAGCAACGGCGTAAATATCTTTCACGTCGCCAGGTATTGAAATTTCCGACCAGGAATTACCGCCATCAAGAGTGGCAAAAACTTCCCCATTATATCGAGCGCCCACAGCCACCAGATCTGGGTTCGATTTGGAAAGGCCAATGGACATTATTGTTCCATGCACTTGTACTTTATCAAAGCGGCTCCATGTTTCTCCAGCATCTATACTTTTATAGACACCCCCATCGTGACTTGCCGCAGAAACTGATAATGCTGCAAACATTGTATTTGGATCGTGGGGGCTGGATTTGATATCTCGTCCATAGGTTGTCGGAGAGAAACGACCAACTTCCATATCGCTCCAAGTTTTTCCTTCGTTCTCACTGGTGAACAGCCCCATTCGAAGAGCTACAACAGGCTTATCGGGCTTAGCGGGTGCGATAGCCACAGCATGGCAATCAAGCATGCCTTCCGCCTTAGTTTCCTTTTGCACAATTGAGCTTTCCAAATGAGGAAGCTTAGACAGCTCTTCCAAGTGGTCCCCTGTGTCGGTCCAACTCTGGCCACCATCCGTTGTGTGCATGGTGCCTGCTATTTCAAGGGCAGCAAAAATCTCATTCGGTTTGCCGGGCCTCTGAACCATCCGCATCACACGAGGCGGGAATGGACCTGAGCATCGCTGCTTAATCGGTGGTGTAGGCAATTTCATCCAAGACGCTCCACGGTCCTCGGAGCGATATACGTCTATTGGAGCTCCACCTGCATAAATTATGTCTGGCTGACCCTCGATAGCTAACACACTCCATATCTGTTTATCAGCATCTGGGAAATCAGTCTTTTGGAAACTACCGCCCCCATCAGTGCTTCGAAATACACCATTAGTTGTGCCCGCAAAAATTGTAGCAGGATCCTCTGGATGCACGTAAATCGTATGTGTTTCATGCTCACCAAAGACATGCTCCCAATCGCCACCTGAAGCTTTGCGGCGAAAAACACCCACAGATCCAGTAGCATCCGGCCTTCC
>VMCJ01000070.1 GCA_008081395.1 Rhodospirillales bacterium
ACAGTCACGCTTTGACCAATTTGCAGTGCGTCAGATGGATGATTTACCCGGCGCCAAGCGATGTCAGTGACATGCAACAGACCATCAACACCACCTAAATCGATAAATGCACCATAGTCCGTGATGTTTTTGACGACGCCCTGCAGAACTTGTCCCTCTGCAAGATTTGATATCAGTTCGGTTCTGGCCTCTGCTCGGCTCTCTTCCAGAACAGCGCGGCGGGAAACAACAATATTTCCTCTAGCCCTATCCATCTTTAAAATCTGGAATGGTTGTGGTGTACCCATTAGAGGGCCAATGTCACGGACAGGTCGAATATCAACCTGGCTTCCAGGAAGGAACGCGACTGCACCAGCCAAGTCAACGGTGAAACCACCTTTGACACGGCCAAAGATGATTCCCTTGACCCGTTCGGTACCGTTGAAAGCATTCTCAAGTTGCTGCCAGGATTCTTCTCTGCGAGCCTTGTCTCGGGACAGTACAGCTTCGCCGTTACGGTCTTCAAGTCGCTCAACGTATACGTCTACTACATCACCAATTTTTAATTCGGCTGGTTGTCCAGGCGCTCCAAACTCTTTGAGTGGAACACGACCTTCGGCTTTTAAACCAACATCTACGAGCACACTATCGTGATCTACGGCGATAACTACGCCCTTCTGAACAGTTCCCTCGAAACCATCCATCTCGGTGAGAGAGTCTTCGAGTAAACTAGCAAAGTCTTCATTGTTAGTGGGCGCTGTCTGTGTATCGGCCATATTTTTCATCTCGTGCGGGCTTGGCGCATTCAAGCGCTTTGCCTTTGGGTTGGACGCCCAATAAAACGGTCAGCCGTCTCCGGCCCCGCCATTGAGCGAAAGGTTAGATTGATTTTTGAACCGCGCTTACCTCATCTGAGCGCTATCGAACGAGAATTAATCCTTGGCGCCCTCCTGTAGCGCCCGAAACAGCGACCGGGAAAGTACGCTGTTAGGACCCGCTGCGTTTGTTGGATGCAAATCGCTCTTCGATGGTTTCAACAGCAATCTTAAACACTGCCTCAGCGTTTAGACTATCTGTATCGAGGCAAAAAGCATCCGACGCAGGCTTCAGTGGTGCAGTGCTGCGACCACTGTCCCGTTCATCACGCGCCCGAAGGTCGCTTAGAACGGACGCGTATATAGCCTCTTCTCCCCGGTCCTGCAACTCTTTCACCCTTCTGCGTGCACGAATTTCCGCAGAGGCGAGCAAAAAGAACTTCATGTCTGCTTTTGGGCAAACTACGGTCCCAATATCACGTCCATCTAGAACGGCGCCGGGAGGGCTCGCCGCAAAATGCTGCTGAAATGCTAGTAGTGCTGCGCGCACACCGGGGATTGCCGCAACCTTTGAGGCCGCTGCTGCTGACGCTTCACTTCGAAGGTCATCGCGATCAAGGTCATTGTTTTTGAGGGTCTGTGCCGCCGTGGTTGCAGATAAAGGATCAGACGGATCTTTCCCCTTTTCAAGAACGATCGCTCCAACAGCTCTGTAAATAAGTCCAGTATCTAAATAATTAAGGCTGAAATGTTTCGCCAGGTTTCGGGCGAGGGTACCTTTCCCAGATGCTGCAGGACCATCAATTGCTATTATCATTGTTTGGGCTTTCCAAATTCAGCCCCAAGGGATGCCATCAATGCTTGAAAGCTTGGGAAACTTGTAGAGATAGGACTTGAGTCATCGATGGTTATTGGATGCTTCGAGATAAGTCCAAGGATTAAAAATGACATAGCGATTCTATGGTCCAGCGCAGTGCTGACAGTACAGTCTCCTTGTATGTGGCTAGATCCAGTAACAAGCAATTCATCGTCAGACTCAGTTACTTTAACCCCAGCAGAAGCTAGGCCTTCAGCCATTAGTGCTATTCGATCACTTTCTTTTACTCGCAACTCCCCTATGCCCCGCATTCTTGTTTGACCTTCAGCCGCTGCCGCTGCGATAGCTAGAATTGGGTACTCATCTATCATTGAAGCAGCACGAGCTGGAGGAACATCGATACCCTTTAGGGTCGAGGTACGAACTAAAATATCTCCAACGGGTTCGCCCCCTACGTCATGCGTATTAACTACTTCTATATCACCCCCCATTTCCTGCAGTGTTGTGACTAGTCCTGCTCGAGCTGGGTTAAGTCCTATATGATTGAGACGAACTTCTGAGTCCGGAGTAATGAGAGTAGCCACCATTGGAAATGCGGCCGATGAAATATCTGCGGGAACGTCTACGTCTATCGCACATAACTCTGGTTGGCCCACTAAGCGCACTTCCCATCCATTTTCACCGATTGCTAGGCCACTCTGTATTGTTGCACCCATGCGGGAAAGCATCCGCTCGGTGTGGTCACGGCTCATGACGGGTTCAACAATTCGAGTTTCGCCCGGTGCGGCAAGCCCAGCTAACAGCAAAGCTGATTTCACTTGGGCTGAGGCTACAGGAGAGGTGAAGTCTAGAGGCATTGGGTTTGCCGCACCTCGAATTGCCATTGGCAATCTTCCATTAGACCTTGTCCAGAATTGAGCTCCCATCATGGTTAGAGGTTCCGTCACTCGTGCCATTGGTCGAGAGCGAAGTGATGCATCTCCTGTCATAACGGCAAAGTTTCTGCAGCCAGCTATAGCACCTGCTAATAGCCTTGCAGCTGTGCCGGAGTTACCCATGTTCAAAATATTTTCTGGCTCTTGAAAGCCTTGAACGCCAACGCCATCAATATGCCACTCAATGCTTGCCTCTACTTCGCGACGCTCAATAGTTGCTCCGAGCTGCCTTAAGGCTTTTGCCATGTCGATGACATCTTCTCCTTCGAGAAGTCCTGTCACACAGGAGTGTCCTACAGCCATTGCATTCAACAAAAGTGAACGATGAGAAATTGACTTATCACCCGGCGGACGAATATTTCCCTTCAGGCCCGTTTTGGCTTGAATGGCGAATAGCGGAGCCGCGAGCTTCGCGTTGGAGAAGGGGGATCCCATTTTGGCTTAAAGTCTCCTACTATATTCATCTGCGGCGATACGGCGTACAGATGGTATTTGACAGGTCGTGACCTTTCTGGCAATTCCGCGCCGTTGTTTTCTATGGAATGAAGACACAATTGAGTTGGAGAGTTCTTTATGGATCTAGCTGCCCGAGGAAAAAAGCGCCGCTGCTTTGAATGTGGTGATCAATTCTATGATCTATTACGTGATCCGGCACCTTGCCCTCATTGCGGTCATCTGAACCCTCTTGAGGCATATATTGCGGGTAAGCGTACTGAGCCTTCTGAGCCAAAGGTAGCAAAGAAAGATCGTTCTTCTGATGTCGATGATGAACTTGATCTAGATGATGATGGCATCGGTGATGACGACGATGACGTTGTTTTAGATGACGATGACGACGATGATGATGATGATCCAGAGCTCTCCCGAGTTAACATCGGTGGAGATGACGACGACGATTAGGGGGTGTTCCAGAGGTATTGCGCTTCTCAGCCTTCAACGTTAAATCGTCTTTTAGAGTTCTGCTTGTGCAGTGTAAATCGGGGCCATAGCTCAGTTGGGAGAGCGCTTGAATGGCATTCAAGAGGTCAGGGGTTCGACTCCCCTTGGCTCCACCATTGCACCGCGTGACTAAGCTTTATCGTTGAGGCGTTGGCTGTGCTTTTGGCCCAGCTTCTTAGTATTCAGCGCGCTAAGGCTTGCACTTCATTCATGACCCTTAGAATGTTTCCGCCCCATAATTTTTCTAAATCTGTTTCAGAGTAATTTCGGCGCAGCAACTCTATTGTTACATTGGGACTTTCTTCTGCGGTATCCCAGCCTCCTATTCCTCCGCCACCATCAAAATCACTGGCAATGCCAACATGGTCGATTCCTATTTTTTTGACTGCATAGTCTATGTGGTCAACGAAGTGTGTGACTGTGATGTCAGGGTGTTGGGAATAAATTTCTGCACGTTCTCTTCTGTACGCCGCAAGCTTATCTGGGCTTGCGTTTAGTGTGTCAGAGGACGAGTTTAGCCCTAGACGATTTCGAAGCGCTGATAAGGCAGATGATACTGGGGTTGCGACCGAGCCCAGATAACCACGAAATGCGCACATTTGTGCGACGCCACCTTTGTCGCGGATCGCATGGAGCTGCTCATCATCTAGGTTGCGACTATGTTCGAAAACTGCATTGACACTTGAATGGGAGGCAATAACTGGCGCTCGAGAGGCCGAAAGTGCTTCAAGACTGGTTCGTCTTCCGACATGGCTCAGATCAACCATGATTCCAGCATCATTCATTGCAGAAACAAGTTTCTCGCCAAACGCAGTTAAGCCAGTATCTTCTTTGCTGTCGCCTCGACTGAAATTAGGGTTGCTGCTGCAACCGAATTGGTTGTTTCCAAAATGTGTTATTGAAATATAACAAACGCCTCTGGCCGCCCACATTGGAATATCATCGATTGAACCTCCCAATGGATAAGCATTTTCCATCCCTATAAGGCCAACAAGGCGGCCTGTGGCATGAATTTCCGAAACATCTTTTGCGGTTCGTGCGTGACCAATTTCCTTTGGGTAGGCCCGAAACATTCGGGAAATTCCAATGAATTTTTGCTCTGCTGCAAGCCTTGCCGCAGCATAGCCTTCATCGTCACAGGTTCCTTGCCCAGTATAGACAATGAAAAATCCTGCATCGAGGCCACCAATCCGCATTTTGGGTAAGTCAACCTGGGCGTGGGTAATGCGCCCAGGGTCAAGTATTGATGTCATGAAGCCCGGGCCTGTGTCGATGTGAGTATCAACGGTTAGCAACCGGTCGTGTATAGTTTTAGCCTCGGCTTCGAGAGAGGGGTCAGTCATCGCGAGAGAAGACCCTATCTGACGCCCCAATGTATCCCCTGTTCCAGGTTGGAGTGATATGAAACTCATTTAGGCAAAGATGAGCTGGAGTCTCAGCAATAAAACGAATAGCCCTTCCCATATCGCTTTCTTGAATCATGCGAGCTTGGTCTTCAGGACTGGGGGGTATTGGCCGTTTAGTAAGAATTTCAGTGGCTACTTCTCCAGGACAGAGCGCACATGCCCGAATGCCTAAATGACAATGTTCGTGATTTATACTCTCGTTCAAAGCGTTAAGTCCGGTCTTTGCAGCAGTGTACGAAAATCCAGAAACACCACCGACTCGCTGGCTTGCCATCGATGATACATTGATAATAAGGCCGTCACGCTGAATGCGCATTGGTTTCAGGGCAGCCTGACAGACGTTGTATGCGCCCCCAAGGTCGACATCTAAGACCTTGCGCCAATCATCATGGGAAATTTCTTTCCATTTCCGCTTAGGTACATTCAGCCCCGCGCTATTTACTACAATATCAAGCCGATTATGGGCTCCGAGAATAAATTCTACCGTCTTATCGCAAGCTTCAACGTCCACGATGTCGAGTGGAGCCGTCTCCGCATTTCCTCCTGCTGCAAGAATAGTACTCTTAACATCCTCAAGCTGCGTTTTTCTTCGGCCTGAAAGAATTATGAAGGCACCAGCTTCTGCTAGAGCGAGAGCGCCTCCGCGGCCAATGCCTGTTCCAGCACCCGTTATCCAAGCGATTTTACCTTCAAGAGTTTTCATATTCTAAGCTTTCGTGTCGCGCAGTTGGTGAGACTTTAGGGTTGCTGTTGAGGAGACTCAACAGCAAGATACAAGCGATGCGAATTCGACTTCAAATATAAAGACTTAGTAGCCATAGCTGTTAGAAGAGGTTTGAATAATTATGAGTGTTGCTGCTGCTGAAGAAATTGATGCTCTGCGAGATAGTGTAAATCGTTTCATGGAGTCTGAGGTTAATCCTTTCATGAACGATATAGAAAAGAGCGGTGAGTTTCCTCGAGGGCTCGTCAAAAAAGCCGGGGATTTAGGTTTCTATGGCGCAGTTTTTCCGGAATCAGTAGGCGGCTCTGCGATGGGTTACGTTGCGGCGGCTACCGTGAGTGAAGAACTTGCTCGTAACGATGTTCGTTTTGCGGCCTGCAATAATCAGCAGGGTTCAACTTGCCCCCAATGCATATACATGGCTGGAACGAAAGAGCAGGTAATGAAGTACGTCCCGCCGCTTCTTGCGGGAGAAACCATAGGGATGATGTCTCTGACCGAAGCGGGTGGCGGATCGGACGCTCTTGGTGCAATGAAGACCACAGCAACTCGGGATGGCGATGTCTATCGGTTAAATGGCTCTAAAATGTGGGCTTCGATGGCCAACGAGACAGACGTTGGGATCTTACTAGCTAAGACTGATCCTGATGCGGGCGCAAAAGGGGTTTCGGCTTTCATAGTCGAACCAAAAAAATATCCTGGTTTTGAAGCGCGTCCCATAGAAATGCACGGCCTATCTAAAGCTCTTCGCACCAATGCAGTCTTCTTGGACGATTTTGTGGTGCCTGTTGAAAATCGGCTGGGCGAGGAAGGTGATGGATTCAAAATAGTGATGCGCGCTTTGCAACCGGGGCGGGTTACGGTTGCAGCTAAGGCTTTAGGTGTGGCGCGAGCTTGTTATGAAGATGCTGTTCAGTATGCAAACGAACGGGTCCTGAGAGGTCAGCCCATAGGGCGTTTTCAAATGATCCAATCGGAAATTGCGGAAATGGCTGTCGCAATCGAAGCCAGCCGAAGCCTTGTGTACGAGGTTGCGCGATTGATGGATGCAGACCAGCCTTCGAACCGAATGGCTGCTATCGCAAAATACCATGCTTCACAAACAGCCAAGCTTTGTGCGGATAAAGCACAGCAAATATTCGGAGGCTACGGCCTTGCTCTGGAATATAGGGTGTCATGGCTAAAGTCCTACGCCGACTTGTTTTTTACCGGCGAAGGTACTGCTAACGTGCAAAAAATCGTCATTGCAGAAGATGCTTTGGGATACAAAGTCGCGGACCGCCATCATGGACGTACGGGTCTGAGAGACCCTGCTAAAGACGATATAGCAGCAGAAGCTTAGCTAAAATTTAGTGTTCATATTGATATTCAAGCGGTCTTTTAAAAATACTGTTCCTCTGGTTTTCCAACCGGAAAACTACTGTTTGGATCTGAACCTAGAATAATCTGCCTTTCGCTTCTCTAAAAAGGCACTTGTGCCTTCTCTTTGCTCAGTTTCCCAAAACTCTGCAGGAACGAGCCAGCGACGTAGAAAGTCCGCTTGGCCAAGAAGGTCCTGGAACTCTTCTATAAATGAAGCTTTATAAATTTTGAGACATGTTGGAGAAACCGAGAGCAGTTCATCGCACCATTTGCTAACTTCTGCATCAAGTTCGTTCATTGGGACAACAGCATTTACTAAGCCCCACTCAAACATCTGTTGAGCGGAATATCTACGACCAAGCATCCAGAGTTCTCTTGCACGCTTGTGGCCAACAATGCGTGCAACATAGCCTACGACGGGTCCTCCGGCGGGATATGCTACGCGAGGTTCAGATTGGCCAAAAACAGCATGGTCTGCTGCAATCGTGAAGTCGCAAAAATAGGCAAAGTGATTGCCACCACCTATCGCGAAGCCATTTACCCTCGCGATCACTGGTTTGGGGCAACGGACAATTTGCATGTAGGGCGGTGAATAAGCTGCGGCACCTGTGCGCCCCATCTTTCCATCCCTTTGCATGGAAACGTCAGCTCCGGCACAAAATGATTTTTCACCAGTTCCTGTCAGGACAACAACACCTACTGAAGGATCTTTGCCGGCCATATCAAATGCTGTTTCTATTTCCTGAAGTGACTGCACTGAAACAGCATTAAGTTTTTCTGGTCTATTAATCCGAATAGTCGCGACGTGGTTTTCGGTTGTATAGACGATGTCTTCAAAATCCATTGATCCTGTGCCCTTCCACTTAGTTCGCTTACCTTTTTGTTCAAAAATTTAGTCAAGAAACAACAAAATCTTGTTGATTGCGACGTACATCACAGTGGCAACTAATCTTTCTGTTCATGGGCAAATTTCGGGAAAATATTGACGTAACCCTTTTCAACACGACTCTGAGCATGACGCGCTGCAACGCTGCGTGGCATGGGAGTGAAACCATGGCCATGTACTATACGCTGCATAAAAGCTGCTCGGGCAGTGATTGCTATTGTGTCCTGAAGGGCTTGTTCATTCCAACCGACGGTCATTACGCTATCTACGTCTTCTTGAGCAATATTAGCTGGATTGATCATTAGTTTTTTAACAAAAAACATGAGTGGACGGATTTTCTCAGATAGAGGTGCCTTTTCTAGATCTTCAAGCATAAGCTCTATAAGGCCTTCTTTTACGCCCCAAGCATAGGCTACTTCTGAGTGAGCAATGTACACAAACTCACAATTAGCTACGCCAGCTGCGTAAGCTAGAATCATCTCGCGCTCACCTTGAGAGAGTGGCGATGGCCCATTCATCATTGCCTGACTCATCTCTGACCATGGCCCATAAATATCAGGATAAGCTTGGAAAACATGACCTGGGTTAGCCCGTTCCGGCATAGATTTTAGGAAAGGCATAATCGTTTCTCCAGGTTATCCCAGTTTGTAGATCTGTTTCGCAGTTTGGCTATATACATACCGTTTTTCATCTGGTGAGTAGCCAGCTGTTATGCGTTTGAACATGTTCCAGATAGTGCCATATGGGAGCCCAACGCGTTCTACTGGAAAGTTTGAAGAGACCATTGCTCTTTCAGGACCAAAGAATTCAATGCAAGGCTCAATCCATGGCCGCCAGAGTTGAGCTAACTCTTCTGAGTCAAGTGGACGTTCCGCTTTTGTAAAATCCCAACTGGCGACATTCATTAATATGCCGCCCATTTTTACCGAAGTGTTTGGGAGCTCAGCTAGCTCACGCATCCATTTACACCAATTAGCATGGTTTTCGCTCTCTCGACCGGCATAAGAACTATGC
The DNA here is from genome assembly GCA_008081395.1 of Rhodospirillales bacterium. GTDB lineage: Bacteria > Pseudomonadota > Alphaproteobacteria > Bin95 > Bin95 > VMCJ01. The sequence goes on from VMCJ01000070.1 coordinate 8,878, forward strand.
CCCACTGGACTGGCAGAATGGATGATCACTACAGATGTATCGGGAAAACGTTTTGCAAGCTCAATTACATCGGGCAATTGTGGATGATAGATGCTGGCATCAAAACTTAGCCCTAAAGGCCCTAGTTTGCTAAATCCAGCTTGAAAGGAATCTGATAGATAAAGATGGGGCTGTCTTTCTCCCCATGATCCTCTTACAGATGGATCAGGGTCCCATTTGGCTCGCTGGCGCACACCGCGAAATCGACCATCTGATGCTGCCATATGAGCATATAAGGTTTCTTCCACACGATCACCCAGGGTGAGGTCAGCGAAGCCCACAATTGCTTCAGCAATTTTTGATTCTGTTATGGAGGCTTTAGCTGCCTGATAAGCCTGTTTAGTGGCGTGTTCAGTCTCACCTATTGGTTTTAGATACTCTGGCCCACTTGTTCGATAAAAAGCATTGCATTCCACATAGACGGAGCTAACCACGTTGTGGCCAGA
>VMCJ01000136.1 GCA_008081395.1 Rhodospirillales bacterium
GGTCATTCGGAAGCCCAGCGCGAGATCGTTGACTATCCGAGAGTTTTCCGCCCAGGTTATTACTGTGCGAGGAGACATCACGGTCGAAAGATCTCCCGCCATAAACCCATTACGGGTAAGCTCGGCAAGTCGGACCATCTTACTTCCAAGATCAGGTCCCTCGCCATCTCTAAGGTGTGGCGATTTTGCGAGGATAATCTTAACTTCCTCTTCATGAGGCAAATAGTTAAGAGCGACAACAAGATTCCAACGGTCCATTTGACCTTGGTTGATCTGTTGCACCCCATGATAGAGACCTGTTGTATCTCCGAGGCCCACTGTATTTGCAGTAGCAAACATGCGGAAGTGAGGATGTGGCCGGATAACTCTGTTTTGATCCAATAAGGTTAATTTGCCCTCGACTTCCAGCACCCGCTGGATGACAAACATTACGTCTGGGCGGCCTGCGTCATATTCATCGAATACGAGGGCGACGGCATGCTGAAGTGCCCAGGGCAGCATGCCCTCTCGAAATTCAGTAACCTGGACGCCGTCCTTCAAGACGATTGCATCTCGCCCGACTAGGTCGATACGACTAATGTGACTATCTAAATTCACCCGTATACAAGGCCAATTAAGGCGAGCTGCTACCTGCTCGATATGAGTAGACTTACCCGTGCCGTGAAAGCCCTGGATCATGACTCGTCGGTTGTAAGCAAATCCAGCGATAATCGCGATCGTAGTCTCAAAATCAAAGTGATAGTCAGGATCTAAGTCTGGGACATAGTCACTTGTTTCGCTGTAAGCTGGGACTACGAGATCGGTGTCTAGGCCAAATACATCTCGAACTGATACCTCTGTGTCGGGTGCAGCGGTTACGCCTGCGGCCTGGATGATTGTGCTTGGTGAGTCGGTCATTAATGTTTTCCGGTGCTAGAGTCAGTCTATGCGTTAATCGCTATCTTCAAAGTTTTATACGCGGCATTGATCGATTTTAAGCGCTCTTCAGCTTCACGTGCACCACCATTTGCATCTGGATGCCACCGTTTGACGAGCACCTTATAACGACCTTTTAGATCTTGTACGTCGAAATCATCTTCTAGGCCAAGCTCCAATTGTGCAAGCGCTTCAGAACTGCCTGGTCGAAAACGGCGACGAATAGGTTTTTTAATCTCACTTTCATAAAAGGTATCTAATGGATCATCAAATTCAAACGTGGCATCTGCGCGCGATTTTTGCTTTCCCCCTAGTGCCCAAGTTTGGCGGCGCCAAACCACATCCAGTCGACGATCTGCATCAATCTGTGCTGATGACATACCTTTATAATAATCCCACCCAGCGTTGTATGCGCGTACATGTTCTAGGCAAAAATATAGATATGGTCTGGGACGATTACGGGTTCTAGGAGCAGGGAATTCCCCTTTACCCTCACAGCCTGGCGCGTCGCACTGCTGTTGAACTTCTTGTTGGCCTGAACCCCATTTTTTTGAGGCCGCAAATGATTGAAAATGCTGTTTTCCCATAAGGAACAATTATGGTTCGCACCACCAGCGATGACAAGCACTTAGGTGGTTTGCAGCTTCGAATATTTGGTCTAGGGTCTTCGCCATTAGCTGCCTCTGAAGGACGTATTGCGAAATGAAAAAGCGGATCATGGTTCAGATGCCATTAACGGATGGTATCTGCTCAGTTCTTGATGCTCGAAAAGATGTTGAAGCTGTTCAATTCACGCAATTGTCAGAGGACAATATTCTCCAGCATGTTGGGGAGTATGACGCTGCCATTCTATCAATCACTCCGTTTACAGCGCGAATTATTGATAAAGCGGATAAGATGCAGATTGTTGCTCGCCATGGTGTTGGCTATGACGCTGTAGATGTTCCAGCACTAACAAAAAAAGGAATCCCGTTAGCGGTTGTGGGTACGGCAAACTCCGTGACGGTGGCAGAACATGCTCTCTTCTTCATACTTGCGCTAGCGAAGCGTGCAATTTTGTTTGATCGCGAGGTTCGAAAGGGCAATTGGGATATCCGATATAGCCAGATTGGCTACGATATAGCGGATAAAAAAGTATTGGTTCTTGGTCTTGGCCGGATTGGTAGACGACTTGTCCCTATGCTCAATGCGATGGGGATGAAGGTCTTTGTATACGATCCATATGTTCTGCAAGATACGATCGTAACGTCAGGCGCGACCCCAGTAGAAGACTGGCGTGCTGCATTGCCAGACATGGATTTCGTTTCCGTAAATTGTCCAAAAAATGAAGAAACTAACGGAATGATAGGAACTGCAGAATTAGCATCAATGAAAAAGACCGCCTTTGTGGTTAACACAGCGCGGGGAAATATTGTTGATGAAAGTGCTCTATATCATGCACTAAAAAGCGGAAGCATTGCGGGTGCGGGTATCGATCCTTTCGTGGTTGAGCCAGCTGGGCCGAATGAGCCTTTATTTGAGCTTGATAATATTATTGTTTCGCCGCACTCCGCTGGGGTCACAAAGGAAAGTCTTTTCCGAATGGGTGCAGCTGCTGCTCAAAATATTCTTGACCAATTTGATGGTCGACTAAATCCAGAAAACGTAATCAACAAGGAAGTCCTGAAATGAGAGCTAACGAAATCAAGCGACGTTGGCAGGCTGGCGAAGCGTGTGTGAACGGTTGGTGTGCAATTCCAAATAGTTTTTCAGCTGAATTAATGGCGCACGCAGGCTGGGATTCGTTGACGATAGATTTACAGCATGGCCTGGTTGATTATCAGGCCGCAGTGACGATGCTTCAGGCTATTTCAACGACAGCTGTGCCCCCAACAGCCCGGGTGCCCTGGGTAGAGCCGGGCATCATAATGAAGATGCTTGATGCAGGAGCAATGGGCATTATTTGCCCAATGATTAATACTCCTGAAGATGCAGCAAAGTTTGTAGGTGCTTGTAAATATGCCCCGTTAGGATACCGGTCGAGTGGTCCTACAAGGGCAGTTGTTTATGCTGGATCCGACTACCTTTCAAAAGCCAATGAAGAAATTTTGGCTATTGCTATGATTGAGACAACGCAAGCATTGGATAATCTAGACGCGATCCTAGATACCCCTGGCCTTGATGGCGTTTACATTGGTCCCACTGATTTGGCCATGACTATGGGTGCTCCTCCAGTCTTGGACCCAACTGATAAGGGTGTTGTGGCAGCAATTGAGCGTATCATAGATGCAGCTAACGCGCGTGGTCTTGGTGCTGGCATCCATTGTGCGACGCCCGAGTATGCTTCCAAAATGATTCAACGCGGTGCGAAGCTGGTTACAATTGCATCCGATGGACGTATTTTGGCGGCAGCGGCAGCGGCGGCAGTCAAAGCCTGTAAGGGTGACAATAGCGAAGCAAAGCCAGCCGGTCCCGGAAGCGCTTATTAAAAATTTCTGATGGCTCGGTTTCACTAGTGGTTCGGAAGCAAGTGCCCTCATCTGGTGTTGATAAGACGGGTTGAGATCTTAAAGGGGCAGCAGTTTAGTAAATGTTGATTGTCGACCTGCTGCCACTTTTTATGTTCCTAACGCTCATGGGCTTGGTGTTTACAAGCTATCCGATTGCTTTTGCACTTGGGGGCACTGCTGTTGCCTTTGGCCTCATAGGCTCTTGGCTGAACGTATTTTCGATCGTCGAATTCTATAATTTTGCGCCGCGAATTTGGTTGGTTGCAGAGAATTTACAGATCATTGCAGTTCCACTTTTTGTGTTTATGGGAGTGATGCTGGAGAGGTCGAATATTGCTCGAGACCTTCTCGAGGCATTGCAACTCCTGCTTCGTGATGTACCTGGCGGAATGGCGCTTGGCGTTACCTTGATGGGAGTTATCTTCGCAGCAGTGACAGGTGTTGTAGGCGCCTCGGTTATAATGCTGACCCTAATTGCGCTTCCCTCGATGCTTAAAGCTGGTTACCGGCCGTCTTTAGCGGTTGGTGTAATAGCATCTTCTGCGACCCTTGGTATTCTTATTCCTCCCAGTATTTTGCTTGTATTTCTTGCTGAAATGCTGCCGATGTCGGTGGGTTTTTTATTCGCCGGTGCAATCCTGCCAGGATTACTTTTGGCATTGCTTTATGTCATCTACATTGTTCTCGTAACTACTATTTCCCCAGATGCTGGACCGAGACAAAGCAAACAGGCGGTGGGTTGGCGGAAGCTTGGTAGTGCTCTGATCCGAGGCGTAGGGCCTCCAGCAATCCTCATTGGACTTGTTATGGGATCAGTGCTCACGGGCTTTGTCACAATCACTGAATCAGCAGCTGTAGGTGCTGCTGGTGCCTTGATCCTTGCGTTTGCCCGTGGAGGAATGTCTATCACAGAATTGCGGCTAGCGCTTGAGCGTTCAACAATGATCGTGGGCATGATTTTTCTGCTTTATATTGGAGCAACATGTTTTGCATATGTGTTTCGTGTGTTAGGCGGGGATGACCTGATTCATCTGATTATTGATGGGGCAGACCTAGGTTCGTGGGGGTTGTTACTTTTCGCAATATTTCTCATTTTTGTGATGGGTTTTTTCTTCGATGTTTTGGAGATTTTGTTAATAGTCGTTCCACTTTTTGGCCCACTGATTGCACCCCTAGATTTTGGGGAGCACATCGCTCAGCCTGATGTTGTTTACTGGTTTGCTGTGTTGGTTGCGGTGACCTTACAAACATCCTTTTTGACTCCACCGATGGGTTTGTCTCTCTTTCACATCAAGGGAGTAGCCCCTCCATCTATTAAGATGGGCGAAATTTATCGCGGAGTTGCACCTTTTGTTTGCCTTCAGATGATCTGTGTTGGGTTGATGCTTGCATGGCCCAATATTGTCTTGTACCTGCCACATACCCTATTTGATCCATGAACCAATGATAGAAAATTCCAGAGACATTGCTGGGCCTTGGTTATTAGTACTGAAAATTGCTCGTTGGCTCGATTTTCCCGGTCGCCTCGCCGGAAAAGCTGCGGCCTGGTTGTTCCTACCTATGATACTAATAATCGTATTCGATGCTGTAGGTCGTAAATATCTCCGAAAACTGGACTTCGTTATTGCTAATAATTTGCACGGGTATCTGAACTCACCTGTTTTACAGGATGCGGAATGGCATCTTCACGCCGTGATTTTTTTGGCGGCCCTTGGTTTTGCTTACAGCCGAAATGTACACGTTCGATTGGATATTTTTCGCCATAAATTTTCTGATAGGGGCCGTTTGTGGCTGGAGCTTTTAGGAGGTTTGATTATTCTTTTTCCCTTCTTGGCTGTGCTTCTTAATTATGGGTGGGAATTCTTCGTGAGCTCTTGGAATGCTGACGAGGGAGCTGGCATGTCCAATGGTTTAGATAACCGTTGGGCCATCAAGTTTTTTCTAGTGCTTGGTCCTACACTGCTGTTTTTTTCAACCTGTTCGCTTTTGTTAAGATTATTCGTGCGTCTTTTTGGGCCTCCTATTTTTGTGCAAGCTACTCAAACTGATCAAATATCTGATGCTTCGTTCTCGGCTTATGATTGAATTCAAAAATTTGGATATTTTTGAGAAAACAGGTTTCTAAACACTAATTTATTCCCAAAGGTTACTCCGGTTTTTGAATACAATTGGCTTCTCAAGCCTTAATTTTTGCAGAGATCATTAATTGCCTAAGCTCATCAAGGTTTTTTACCCTGAAAGCGGGATGATCATTTGAGAGTTCTTCCACTGGATTTCCAGTCTCGACTAATGCTGTAAGCAGACCTGCAGCTAACCCACCTGCAATATCCGTGGCTATTGTGTCACCAATCATCAATGTGCGTTCTGGTGAAAGTTTGTGTCTTGAGAGAGCCATCCTGAAAATATAGGGATCAGGCTTGCCTACGGTAATTCCAGGTTTTCCTCCAGAGGCCTCAAGGAAGGCGCGAATAGCTCCTGCTTCAGGAGCCAATCCATTTGGGGTGGGATGAGTTCTGTCTGGATTGCTAATAACTAATAATGCCCCGTGCCTAATAAAACGTGTTGCTATAGATAAATCAGCAACAGTGATATCTGGAGAAATTCCAGCAACAACATAATCAGGGCAATCATCAGCAAGTTGTGCGCCTGCGGCGAGTAGTTCTTGCTGCAATGCTTTTGGGCCGACGACATGCACTTTTGGTTTGGTAGTATGCTCGGCCAACCATTGGGCAGTTGCCATGCCAGCTGTTATGATTTGGTGTGGGTGAATCAGGTATCCCATCCGCTGAAGCTTCTGGGCGTATTCGTCAGAAGTCTTACCTGCATTGTTTGTAATGGCGTTAATTTTTATGCCTTCAGAAATTGCCCAAGAAACAAACTCACGGGCATGTTCGATAGGTTCTTCATCTCTATATAGGACGCCATCAAGGTCAAAAATCAGTGCTTCAACATTCTCCAAGCTATGGAAAGGATGCAGAGCTGATTGGTTTTTTTTAAATTTTGGAAGTGGTGTAGCCCATTTGTGTCCTGGTTTGCGAAGAGGCAAGCGGAACTCAATTGGGTCATTCCCATAGACGCGCCAGGATATTTCTTTGTGAATCTCCAGCGTTGCCCAAGCTCCAGCAGCGTCTCCTTCGGAAGTAAAGCTCTCAGTTAAAGATTGCAGGGTTATATGGGGGATAGCATTCACTTGGTTTAGCGAATTCCAGTGAACATGACCGGAAACACAAAGCACAACGTGGCCAGAATTTTCAATAATCTCTCTTGCTTCAGAAGCATTAGGGTAGCCGCCAATTTCTGGATTGTTTTGAAACCAATAATTGCTCTGCATTGACCCGGAGCTGATAGGCACGTGCGTGAAAATGATAGTGGGTATGTTGCTCTTTTGAAGCTCACTCTCTAGCCACTGTAAATCTGATTGCTGGATCTGAAATGTTTCTGGCCACGGAATGAATGTATCTGCTTGCCAAAAGATTAGTCGCCAGCCTTTCATCTCGACTGAAAAACTGGAGTTGGGCTGAGAGAAAGTTTTTGAGTTCAGGCTTTCCTCTAGGAATGCCACGTCATGGTTACCATGAAGGTGGTTATGAGGCGTATTTAACCCCTCAAAACGAGATGCAACTTCCGAAAGTAATTGGAAGTCAGTTTCTTTGTTAACATCTGAAATTCGATCGCCTAGTTCGACAATCATGTCAGCTCCCCAATCGCCAGCAAATGAAAGGAAGCTGTCAAGGAGCTCAAGTGCATTTGCTCCTCTTTTTGTGAGCTTGTCTTCGCCGTGATGTATGTCTGTTACTAGTGCTAGGCGTAACGATTCTTGCATTGGTCATGCACCTCCGGAAACCTTGATCTTAAACCCTTAGAACATTTGTATTTTAAATTCACATTACAGTGGGTTGCGAGAGGGCAGAAAAATCGATGCAATAGCGTTTCAATATTTTAGAAGAAAAAGGACAAGTTCATGGTAGCCATCGATACAGGAACTAAAGAGTTACTTGCAGACTTGAGTGACCGGGTCCTTACCTTAACCCTGAATAGACCAGAAGCCAGGAACGCTCTGTCGCCGGAAATGATGTTTGCCCTTCGTCGACTTATTTCGGAATTTGGAGACCATGCTGATGTTGGGGCCCTTTTGCTAACTGGTGCGGGAGGGGCTTTCTCCTCAGGAGGAGACGTTAAAAGGATGGCTGTCCGTAAAGATGGAGAGCAAACGGCTGAAGCGAAATTTCAAGAAATGTTTGCGCGCCATTCAGAAAGCGCAGGTGCCATAAGAAAACTTCGTATTCCAACTATAGCTGCAATTCCAGGTCCGGCAGCTGGTGCTGGGATGGCGTTGGCTCTCTCATGTGATCTTCGTGTGATGGCTGAAGAAGCTTTTTTCACGACTGGTTACGCGCGAGTTGGCTTACCAGGAGATTACGGTGCTTCATGGCTTCTTACCCGTATTGTTGGACCAGGTAAGGCGAGAGAATTGATGTTGCTTTGTCCTCGTACTACCGCAGTTGAGGCCTTATCACTTGGCTTGGCCAATAGAGTGGTCAAGTTAGCTGATTTACAGCAGCATTCGCGGGAGATTGCGGTAGGATTGGCCTCTGGTCCCCGCATTGCTTATAGATATATCAAGGATAATTTAGACGAAGCGCTGGATATTGATCACGCTACTGCAATAGATCACGAGGCAGCTCGGATGCTGCGCGCCCAAAGTACGGCAGATCATAAAGAAGCAGCTCGTGCGTTTGTAGAGAAGCGATCTCCCAAATTTAAAGGGTCCTAACGACTTTCTTAATCAGGATATCTTCGATGCTGTGGTATCTAATTCAAAACATTCACTGATTAGGTCAGGGGGTGGGTTATTACTTTATTGAAGAACCTCTAATTTTTTGCGGTAGACCTTATGCTAGGTTGTGGTCTCAGTCTTTAGTAGAAACCATCAACATTGGTTGTTAATGATTAAGCCAAACAGGGTGTTTATAAATTTCAAGATGGGACAAATATGGAAAATTTTACCCCTTTAGAAGGCCTTGTTGGAGGTCTAATGATTGGTGGAGCGGCTGCTGTCTTAGCTGTCCTCAATGGCAGGATTGCAGGAATTGCAGGGATCTATCGTGGCCTACTTGCATTTGGAGCTGGCTGGGGTGAGCGAGCCACCTTCGTCGTAGGTTTGTTGTTGGGACCAATTTTAGTCGGTAGTTTCGGGGGGATAGTGCCCATAGTTGAAATATCAACCAACTGGTTCGTTCTGATTTTTGCAGGTCTGCTTGTTGGATTTGGAGCCAGCTTGGGAAACGGTTGCACCAGTGGTCACGGTGTCTGTGGTTTGGCGAGAGGATCGCTGCGCTCCCTCGTGGCCACTCTGACTTTTATGGGGGTGGCGGTAGCAGTCGTTTTAATCAGTCGTCTATTTGGAGCATGGTAGGATGTTGCAAATCATAGCCAGCTTAATTGCGGGAACGCTCATGGGTGCGGGTCTGATGGTTTCCGGAATGATGAACCCAAATAAAGTATTGAGTTTTCTTGATATTTTTGGGAATTGGGATCCAACATTAATTTTTGTGATGGGGG
>VMCJ01000143.1 GCA_008081395.1 Rhodospirillales bacterium
GGCTTGTGCAGGTTGGAATGCACTCCATCGGCCAGTCAATTGAGCAATCAAAGAAGAATGGGATTGCGTAACGATCTGCTCCTGGTGTTGTATTGATAGCCCTATGGGGCGTTGCAAGGAAACGTTCGTTTGTCCACCGCTTCATCATCTCTCCAGAATTTACGACAAAACTCTCGGCAATGACTGGCGGCTCAATCCATTTACCGCTTTGCGTTAGTAAGGATAAGCCTGGTAGGCCTGATTGGGGTAGCATAGTTAGAAAGCTTGAGTCCGTATGTGGGGCAATCCCGAACTGACCTGGGCCAGGTTCATGGGGGGGATAATGAGAGCAGCGCAAAACATATTGTGGTTCAGAAAATGCTTCATCAAACCAGTTAGGTGGAAGGCTGAGGGCGGTTGCATAGATAGGCAGTAAATTCTTCGCGAGGTCCTCTATTGCGGCCATGTAGGCCACCATTGTCTCCCGAAAAAATGGCAACTCTTTTGGATCAGGCCATTGGTTCATTGGACGAAAACGTTTTTTTGCTATGACATCTGGGTGATCTGCAGCCAGGTCACGCTTCAAAAAAAATGCTTCAACTAAATTTGGTTGGGGCTTCACACCAGCTACCGGTGTGGCCCTGGTAATGGATCCCTTTACTGGCATATAGCCAACATTGTCAGTATTGGCTTTCAAGGCCAGTTTTTTTTCCAAAGGCTGGGCGTGGAATAGAGCGGTTTGTTCAAACACAGCATCAATTAGGCCTTGGTCTAAGCTATGACCCGTTAGGACATAAAAACCTACATTTTCTTGGGCGTGACGCATGGCTGCGCCAGCCGTTTTAAGGGCGCCAGGTCGCTCGTTAAAGACATCAGAAACGTCAATTACCGGAACCTCCTCTCCGCGTTCAGGCTTTTCTGAAGGAGCTTCGGCAAGAGTATTCAAAGCATCTTGCATCACTGCTTTCCTCTCACGCGGGAGTTGTGCCTCGTAAGCAGGTGCGGTGCAGTATGCGAGGGTGCAAAGAGGCATCAAAATTTGGGTCAGCTCGATGCAGGAGGCAACGATTGTCCCACATCAATACGTCGCCGCTTTGCCAAGTGTGACGGTGGCAGAACTTCTGTTGAGTAGCGTGTTCTTCAAGAGCGATGATTTTTGCGCGGCCTTCTTCCAATGGCCTGCCTTCGATATGGGAAGCGTGCATACCCATAAAAAGAGCTTTTCGTCCTGTCTCAGGGTGAACGCGAGCCAAAGGCCAAGCATTGGTCGGGGCATCCCTTTTTTCTTCCTCACTCATAACCCGTCCTATATTTTCTCGGCTGAGCTCCCAGCTGTGGACAACTTTGACGTCATCTAAAGTTTCTTTTTCGCTTTCTGATAATGCCTCATACGCCGCATACATATTTGCGAAGCAAGTATCGCCGCCGTTAGGTGGCAGGACTTGAGCATGTAGAATGGTTGCCATTGAGGGTAGGGGCCTGAATGATTTATCCGTGTGCCACATGTCAGAATTAACTTTACCCGTTGGTTTTCCGTCAGGGCCTAAATTCGAAACCACGTGAACTAGCGGTTCATCTTCTTGGCCTCGATTTCTGAGTGTATGACGCTCTAGTTCGCCAAATTGTTTCGAAAACTCCACCTGCTCTTGTTTGGTGAGCTTCTGATCTCTAAAAACCAGCAATTGATGCTTAAGAAAGCTTTTATAGACTGTGGCTTGTGTTTCTTTGCTCAGTGGTTTTGATAAATCAATTCCACGCACCTCTGCTCCCAGCGGAGCCTTTGAGAAGGGACGGATGTCGAGATCAATTTTAGTCTTGTTGGCTTGAGTAGACATAAGGTCTCTCTCATTTTTGTTCGCATCTAGATGCGGATGGTTGCGCAACCTGCGATTAGACACAAGCAGACTTTTACAATCCTGCTAGCCAAACAGCGACCGGAATGCTCACAATACTAATTCCAGTCGAAAGAACGATAGCAGCGCTCGCTCGACGCGAGTAAGCGTCATACCGACTGGCAAGAAGAAAAGGATTAACTGCACATGGTAAAGCAGCCATCATCGTTACAATGATCACGGTTTCCAGCGGCATCTGGAACACAAATGTTGCTAAAATCCAAGCAAGCGTTGGATTTAACACGAGTTTTAATGCGCTAATGGTCCCCGCCTCAGCGAGGTCTCCAGCAATTTTAAAACTGGCAAGAGTAGCGCCGAGCGCAAAAAGAGCGGTTGGTGCAGCAGCAGCAGCACCGGTATCAATGAACCGCTCTGCAATCGGATGTACCTCAAGGCCTGTAAGACCAAAACAAATACCTGCAGCCATTGCGAGAATGACAGGGGTTTTTAAAATTCCAAGAAGTGTTTCCTTGACTAAGTCAATTGGTGATGTCGCGTTCCCAAGCCTGGCTTCTATGAGGAATGTCGATACTCCATAATAAAGTGGAGCTGAGCAGGCGATGATTCCTGTTGCAACTGCCAGTCCCGGCGTACCAAAGAAAATCTCTGCCAAAGGAATGCCCATCATAACAGAATTGCCGTAAGCCGAGGTCATAGCCGCCAAAGGAGGCTCTGCACCCTTGCCCTTAAAGATTCTCCAGTTTGCAGAAAATGCGAAAATGTAGATAGCAGCGGATGCTGCGAAATAAGCTGCGAGTACTCCGGCTTCGAACCCTTCGCCCCCACTGGCTCCAAGTTTTGAACCTCCTCGAAACAGCAGAAGAGGTATAGCAAACCAGAATACGTAGGCAGTGAGGCCTTTTACTTTTATGTCATCTAAAAGCGCTGATTTCCCGAGTACAAAGCCGCCAATCACAAACCCAAATACAGGTAAGGCTACGCTAAATATCTCAATCAATTTTTCAGAACCGAATTTCTGGAGATTCCTTTTCCAAGGTCCGTTTTATTGCTTGGAAGTGTCCTGCTCGCTGGACGCCATTGTCCTCGGCAATTTGACGGGCAGTTTCTTCTACTACTGCTTCGGGGATCTTACGAAAGGGAAGGCCCTGCGACCTTGCCAAAGCCTGTACCTGGCACGCTCGTTCAAGATAGTACAGGTCATCAAAAGCGCTTGGTAGGTCTTGGCCACACACAACAACCCCATGATGAGCTAAAAAGCCTATATCTTTGCCTTGCATCGCGGCTGTTATGCGATCGCCTTCCTCAGATGAAAATGCTACGCCTCCATAATTATCGTCATAAGCAATACGGTTGTGGAACCGCAGTGCATTCTGTTCAACCATCTCCAAACGGCAGTTTTCCAGCAGGGTAAAGGAGGTAGCGTAGGGCATATGAGTATGCAGAACAGCTCCGGCATTTGGGTGCTTCAGGTGAAGCCGCGAATGAATAAAGAATGCCGTTTCTTCAACTTTGTGTTTTCCCTCTAACACCTCGCCGTCATGACGACAAAGTACGATATCGCTGGCCTGTATTTCACTCCAATGAAGGCCTTGAGGGTTGACCAGAAAAGTCTCGCCCGATTCATCGACTGCCAGACTAAAGTGGTTGCAAATTCCTTCACTTAAACCGAGGCGGTCCGCCCAGCGAAGAGCGCAGGCGAGATCGACTTTATGTTCGTGGAGATCATTACGCATCATGTTGCCCTCATTTGGTGTTAAGTGAGTACGAGCATAGCCCGGCAGAGCCCTTGGTACTATATAACTATCAGATGTCATTTGGAGTTTAACGTAATGACTAAAAAAATTGTTAAGACTGAAGACGAGTGGCGCGCTCAGCTTACTGCAGAAGAATATCATGTTACGCGTGAACATGGGACCGAGCGAGCATTCACTGGTCGATATCACGATGAAAAGCGTCGTGGCCGGTATGACTGTATTTGTTGTGGGCAGCCACTATTTGCTAGCGAAACCAAGTATGACAGTGGTACTGGTTGGCCGAGTTATTGGGCGCCAATTGATGATGAGGCCGTTGTAACGAAGAGTGATCGCTCCTGGTTTATGGTACGAACCGAAGTCCTCTGCAGCAAATGCGATGCCCATCTCGGGCACGTTTTCCCGGATGGCCCTGCTCCAACTGGCCAGCGCTTCTGCATGAACTCTGCATCACTAAAGTTTGAGCCGCTTAGTGACGATGAATAATACTGGTTCCCGGCCAAGGTTTCGCTCCCTTGCGGCTTTGTGCATCTTACTGATTGGCCTGGGGTTGTATGCTGCCTTTGTCACCTCAGTATTTGATTGGCTGCCAGACCATCTGTTTTTACAGACCTTGTTTATCGCTTTTTCAGGTCTGGCGTGGGTCTGGCCTGCCATTAAGCTGACTGACTGGGCTCAAAGGCGCGATTAAATTTTTCGCAAAAGCTTAGCCATGATCATGCGTAAAGTGCGATTTGGGTCTGGCGCTTGCATTGTTGGAGAGGTGTAATCAAACCCGGCTCTTTTAGCGCGCTTTGCATAAGCATTAATCAAGATTGCTGGAGCCATTGCTGCACGGTAACCGGTTGGCGCCGTTTTTGCCCCTAGGGTAATTCCACGTTCGATAATCAGCTTCAAGTTGTGTACAATTGGTTCAGGTAGCCAGGGACGACCCCGAGCTGAATTAATTAATTCTGATCTGGCAATGCCTATTAGCGCATAACCAGTTCCTACATCTTCTGCTACCTTTTCAACAGGAGTATTCCGCCAAAGTTCAGCATGAAGAGCACCACCAGTTGCTCTTGCGTAATTTTCCAGCTCGTCAACACTTTTTACTGGCGCAGGATTAATATCGCGTTCGCGAGCATTGATGATGTTTTCGAGGCGATCAGTATCTACTTTGCCAGCATCGTGAGCAAAAGCCAGTTCTTCTATAACTGGATGATGTCGTGGACGGCCTTCTTTGATTTCATTCAGAGCATCGCGGTGCCATTGAAGACGAATTAGACCGAGGGTTTGCTCTCCGGAATGTGGGCGCGCTCGTGATAGTTCTATGTTCCATGCCGCCAATGCAATGGCATATCTGCGAATCTGTCTTGGCTGAAAAAGAGCAATTAGATAACGGTCTGCATCTAAAGTTCGGAGCTCGTCAGCACAAAATTTTTGATTAGATATTTGTCGCGAAACTTTCATATTTCTCGATATACGGAACGCAAAGCCCACGCAATATATCTGCTTCACTAGGCATGAGCATTTCGTCCAGTGCGTTAAGCTCACCGAGTGCTGGCATTAGAAAATTCGAAGCATACTCTGCTATTGATTTCCTGACCTGATCAACGATGGCCAAATTTGCGCTAGCTGACATTGCAAATGTTGATGGTGTCAGACCGAGAGGTGCAAAGATCTCATCTGGTAGTGTTAGTAGATGGGGTCCTTTTTTCGCATCCTTCTCCAGATCTCGCATGATGTGCACAAGATAGAGCAATATGGCTGAATTTCGAATGAGCTCGACAGAAGGGCTTGGAAGTGTGCTCTCTAGCCGGCCATCCTGTTTCCTTAATGCAAGGATTTCAATGAACACAGCCGCTGGAGCTGCAGTCGCTCCCTCCGCATAGGCAAGAAAATCTGTCCAAGTATGCATAGGTGTTTCAACAACATCACGAACCATAGCTGCAGATAAATTTTCCCAAGGCTCTGGATTTATAACAGCAATATTGGAAGTGGCGGCTAGTGCTGCATGAGTTGTGTGAAAAGGATCAGTAGTTGGCGGAAGAGTTCCATCAACAAGTGCAGCAATCGCAATGTCACGCCAGTGTGTCACTGTCTTAATTGCATTTTCTCTAGCTATCTCACGATTAGGAAGAGCAAGAAATTCATCATCAACGAAATCATCAATCACCCGCATTGAAGCATAAGTAGCGCAGAAAATGTTATAACGGGGTGCGTCTAGAGCTAAGGCAGCCCTCTCCATTGGGGAGCGCGATGATTTTGCAATTTGAATTGCAGGGTTAAATGCTTTGATCTCGTTCATTGTCTGCTCTCGACAGAGCTCGCAAGGGTGCCTAGATAATAGTATAAGCGTTGCGATAACGCCAAAAATAGACGTTTAACAATTAACAGGGGGACCCCATGGCTTTTGAATTGCCTGCCCTGCCCTACGCTCATGATGCGCTTGGGCCCTATATGTCTCAGGAAACTCTTGAGTTTCATCACGACAAGCACCACCAAACTTATGTCACCAATTTGAACAACCTTATCAAAGATACTCCCCTTTCGGGAAAATCTTTAGAAGAACTAGTTACCTCCACATACAACGTGGCCGATAAAGCTGGCGTATTCAATAACGCTTCTCAGCATTGGAACCACATTCAGTTTTGGGAAATGATGAAACCCAATGGTGGCGGATCTATGCCTGGAGAACTTGAAAAGCGCGTAGTAGCCGATTTTGGTTCTGTCGATGCTTTCAAGGAAGCTTTCATTGCTAAGGCTGCAGGCCAGTTTGGGTCAGGTTGGGCTTGGCTTGTTATAAACAATGGAAAGCTTGAGGTGACTTCAACGCCGAACGGCGTGAATCCACTGTGTTTTGGTCAGACAGCCTTGCTTGGCTGCGATGTATGGGAACACTCCTACTACATCGATTATCGGAACCGCCGCCCCGATTATGTGAAGGCGTTTCTTGATAATATGGTCAACTGGGAAAACGTTGCTGGCCGCATGTAAGCAGCCGACAAAATTTCCAATTGCTATAACCGCCCCAGGTTTTTTGACCCGGGGCGGTTTTTGTTTTTGCGGTTTGTTGCACTTCGTGGCCTAATTAAAGTTCGCAGGAGGTGCACGAAAAATGAATATGCGAACTCTTACAGCTGATCAGCAGGCTCGCTGGGCCATTGATGGTTATTTGCACTTGGAGGGAGTTTTTGATCATCAAGAGGTGGCGCACCTCTCAAAGGCAATTGATTATGTCCGCACACAACCTGGTTGGGAGCCAATGTCTGGGATGCTGCCACGTGGGCATTATGGTTGGGTTGAAAAATGTGTAGACCAGGATCTATCTGGTTTTATGGATCGTCGAGATATCCTCCCCTATGACCAAGCGTTTGTTGACCTTATGGACCGTCCTGAGGTTTTTGACCTGATTGTTGATATTATGGGCCCGAACATCCTTTTCAGTATGTCTCAGGCCATTGTACGTCCATCAACTCAGGAATTTCCCGGATACACACATACAGATGGTGGGGAGGCGTTGCGTGAAATTCGTGTAACTGAGACGAGCAGGCCTTTGGCCATGAAGGCACTTTATTTGCTATCTGATGTTACAGAAGAGGATGCTGGTGCTTTTACAGTTTATCCAGGCAGTCATTTTAGGCCATTTCCAAAAGACCGTAATCCACCACTTGATCCTCGGAGTCCGGGATGTGTGCAGTTGATGGGCAAAGCTGGCGATTGTTTTTTATTTCCGCATGCAATTTGGCATGGCCCAGCGCCAAATTATTCTGGGAAAGCTCGCAAAACACTGCTGTATAATTATTGTCAGCTCTTCATACGCGCATATGATTTTGGGGCTTTGCCAACCAATCTTCTTGAGAACATGTCGCCGAGGCAACGGAGGTTGATGGGCGACCTGGGTCATAATTGGCGACCAGGCGACTATTTTTATGTGCCCGAGGATCAGGAAGAAATAATAACAGGCCGCGCGGCCTGAACGCGCAGGTCGGATGGTCCCACTAGTCTCGCGTAGAGCGCCCTGTTAATACTAATTTACAAAGGATAATTGGGATTTTCTCATGCGTCAGGCGACTGTTGAGCGGAAAACGCGTGAAACCGCAATAAAAGTGACCGTTGGCTTAGACGGTACGGGTTTGTCTTCTATTGAAAGCGGTGTTGGTTTTTTTAACCACATGCTGGATCAGCTGGCCCGTCATGGATTGATTGATGTTGATCTAAAAGCCGATGGGGATCTTCATATTGATGATCATCACACGGTAGAAGATTGCGGCATTGTGTTGGGGAAGGCCGTTGCCAAAGCTTTAGGCGAGCGCAAAGGAATTCGCCGCTATGGCGAGGCTTACGTACCAATGGACGAGACGCTTGTTCGTTGCGTAATCGATCTCTCCAATAGACCATTCTTAGTATGGCGGGTGGAAATGCCTTCCAACAAAATTGGGACGTTCGATAGCCAGCTTGTTCGGGAATTTTTTCAGGCATTTGCCGTCGCAGTAGGTGCTACTTTGCATGTAGAGGCTCTTTATGGCGAAAACGCACACCACGTAGCTGAAGCTTGCTTTAAAGCTTTGGCAAGGGCTTTGCGCGCATCTATTGAGATTGATCCTCGTCGCGGGGATGAGACACCATCGACCAAGGGCGTATTGGGTGGATCTCTGTAGAAATGCCGCGGAAATGGGCAAATAAAACCATAAAATCCTGCAACATCTATGACCAAAAAAAGTGTCTTTGCCTTGAAATCATGGCTCTGGGAGAGCTGCAATTAACCCCCATTTTTGCAAATTCATACTGGTGATTTGGGAGCGGCATTTGTGAAAGTCGCGTTAGTAGACTATGGCTCAGGCAATCTGCGTTCGGCAGCCAAGGCGTTCGAGCGTTCCGTGCTAGAAGCTGAATTAAAAGCGGACATAGTTGTAACAAATGACGCTAAGATAATTGCCTCAGCAGATAGGGTGGTGCTTCCTGGGGTTGGCGCCTTTCGGGATTGCAGAGATGGAATTGCTTCATTGCCGGGTGTGCAGGATGCTGTTGAGCAAGCGGCCAC
>VMCJ01000111.1 GCA_008081395.1 Rhodospirillales bacterium
CTATTAAGCACAGAGCAATCAGTTCAATACGTCTTTGTACTCTTGCTCTAACATCTGAATCTGACCCTGTACTTCCTTAAAGACCTAGTCTGAACCGCCGATATAAAACTTCCAAATAAAATAATTCATAATTGTGATTGTAGGCACCTTAAGTGCTTAGATAAACGGACTTTAGATATGGGGTTATTGGGGCGTTGCTTTCTAGTTTTAGCGTCAATAGCGTCTTTCCGCGGGAACAGCAATCTTTCCTGAATTTCTGCACGTAGCAATAAGGATCATGTCTTTGGAGTAATATGGGAAACATTCCAGTCGCGCTGAGATATTCGATTATCTTTCGTATTTCTGCATTTAAGTAGTTAGTTATAAAATGCAATTTGAAGAAGAAATAAAAATATTAGAAAATTAATTTTTAAAAAACAAAAAAAACGTAAAAACTTTGAGAAAGTTTTATTATTATACAGTTTATTTTTATTTACATGAAATAATATTGTTTCAAATAAATTTTTTATATGTAAAGTAAATTATGGGTAAATTATTATCCAAAATTTAGGAAAGGGGCTTTCATGTCCTTCAAATCATTCTCTTCTTCACATGCGACTATCAGATCTAAAGTCAGTACAGAAACTGGTGACAAAATGCAGACTCAAACAGCTGTGAAAGAGACAGAAGAAAGATCCGAAAAAAAAGAAGAAAAGAATTCTGAGGCGTAGGCCCTTAGTAAAAATCTCAGTGGAGGGCTTACCCCCTCCACACACTGTTACGTTTTCAGCTTTGATCCTAATGAGGATTAACAATGCGTGTTCTTAACAGAAAAGAAACGGTGACTTTCAAAAATGAATTTAGATTAAGGTACCTAGGTCAAACTTTTCCAGCTGGACAGTATACTATAGAGACTATTGACGAGATTCTGGAGGGAATGTCTTTTTTAGTGTTTCGACGTCGGCATACCATAATTCATCTACCAAAAGCAGACACAGTTAGAAAACTACAAATAGATCCTAATGATTTGGGAAAAGCGTTAGAAGCGGATTTAAATCGCTGCATAAGAAAGGCAAAGAGAACACTCTTCTAGGTGCGAAAAGGAATTAACTTTCAAGTAACGATTTAAGATAAACGTTGTTAGGCACACTTTTTTATTCTTTTTTAGCCAATTTTCTTGATATCCCACATTTAATCAAGCAGCAAATTAGTTATCTGATCAAAGGAGAATTTGTCTGGATTATTTTTAAAAAGATAATTGCGGTTAAGTTAACTGGAGTATTCAAATGAATGAAGAAGCAGACTTAATTTATAATTCTGTATCCAACCAAGATAGCTGGTACAGGTTTAAGAATGACGCTAATCGATTATGTATAAATTACTTTGAGCCCGTGCAAGTTGTTAAAAATTTTAAAATCTTTGGCGCATCAGAGACACTAAAATTTAAAAAAAGCAAATCCCAGTGGGAACTTCAATGCATTAATTGGGAAATATTAGAGCGCGATGATCTCAACCGCATAGCACTGTACATTAAAGAGAAAGAATTACTCGATTGGTCGTTTATTGGTGAGGTGGACAGGAATAGATTTTTAGTCGACGCATTTTTCTTTCCGTTGATCAGAAGGAACAAATCTATTTATTTTAAAAAAGAAATCCACTTCATGAAGGCGAACAACACCTAAGAGGTTAAGCTAGAAAACCTCTTAAACTGGTTACCAACTCTATAGCTTAGTGTGTGTACCAGCCCAACAATACATACCGGCATAGGGGTACTGGCCCATGCCTACCCCCCATACGTATCCATACAGACAATCCCTTACGTCATACCCTTTAAGGCACAACACACAGGCTACTGTGTAATGGGTAGAAGCTCATAAACTTAGGACAGTGTTCTAGCTCCAAGTGTTCCACACATGGCGTTCATACAAAGTTACAACCTTAGAGTTACGTACTTCAGTGCAAAGGACAAAGACTGCGCACCATTCTGTAGAACACTTGTAGGCGCTAAGCGGCATACGTATATACTGTAAGCTATTGATAATGCTTAAGAGGCAATTTGCTTAGCTCAGTGGGAAGACTTCGAACTCCCACTCTCCTCCGCCACCTTTGCATTTGCTCATAGCTATTTATACTTCAGCTGCGCTGATCAAGCGTATCTCTGAAAATTTGGATAGATGTCGCTAGACTTCTGTTCCTATCTGCTGTTGCTCTAGTTTCTTCTCGAAGTGGTGTTTCGTTTAAAAGGTCATAAGCCCAACGGGCGCCCTCGTGGAACTTTGACGTTATTTCGAGACTAGAGAGTGTTCCGGCAATTTCGTCCATCTCCGGTCCAAAACGATGAGCATCAGCCGCCAGAAAACCAACCCAACGCTGCATTGGGTCGTATAACGAACGATTGTTTTGTTCGAGTTCATTTAGAAAGGCATCAAGCAGACCGAGTTTGTCTGCAGCAACTCCCATCGTTGCCATCATAGCCCACATGCCCTTGTTTAAACCGGCGTACATCATCTTGAGAGCGGATGCTTGCCCAACGTCTGGCCCAAGTGCAATCACCTTCATATCTGGACGATCCAGTGCTTCTGAAACCAATTTGGCTTTTTCACCTGACAAATAAACCCTTGGGCATCCTTTGTCTGGCGAAGGGCCGATAATGCCACCATCCAGGATTTCCACCCCCACTCCTGACATGGTTTGAGCAATTCTTGTCATGGTAGCTGGGGAAATGGCGTTTAAATCTGCAAAAAGTGGCTTATTTGAAATTCTTCTCAACTCTGATGCTGCTGACTTAGCAAATTCTTCAGCGTGGCCAGGCGGCATAACTGATAATATTAAGTCTGCCTCCTCCACAGCGGCACCAAAAGAGCCCGCATCTTCAACGCCAGCACGGACAGCATTGGCTTGGCTTGCTGCACTTCTTGGAGTGAGGTCACTGACAACACGAAAACCAGCATCCACCAAGGTCCGACCAACGCCGCTGCCCATATCACCGGCCCCAAAAAGAGCAATTGTATTAATTTTTTCCATTAAGTGCTTCCTACGCTATTTTAAAATTCTGTATCCCCGAGGGTCGGTCTTTTGATCCAAATCATTCACGATTTTTTTGAGTGGTGGATTCCTAAAAGACGGGTTGGTTGTTTGCATCGGCAAAGCTGTGAGTCAAATTAGGAAGCAAAGCAACAGTACTGCCTACCTGCGAGCGCGGCTTTGCACTTTCTCTCCCCCCTCTGTCCAAACATCCACTTCGCCTTCAATGCCAAAATGGGCTTGAGTATAAGGGTGGGAATGCATCTGGGCTACACAACCTGGCTTCGCAATTTGGACTGAAGTCATAACCGGTGTGGAGCCGTCTGAAAGTAGTGGTTGGTAATAGGCGAGCTGCCCAAAATCTACACGCTCTGCGCTTGAGAAATAGGTGATCTTCATGCCATTACTCTCCAGCTTCTCTACCATCTGGTTTCTCCTGAGTGGGTATGAGCATTTTATGGAACGAAAGGACAAGTTTCCATGCGGATAGCTGTGATCGGTGCTGGGGGTGTTGGTGCTCCATTTGGTTCAGCCCTTGCCCGGGCAGGAATGGATGTCTGGTTTGTTGTAAGAGGTGCTCATCTAGAAGCAATGCGAAGGGATGGACTGTACATTAATGGAGCAAGAGGGAATTTTCATTTAAATCCAGTTCAAGCGACTGACGACCCTAGTCAGATTGGTAAAGTTGATTTCGTACTTTCGACTGTAAAACTTTGGGATGTTGAGAATTCTGGATCGGTTATTAAGCCTTTAATTGATGGCCATACGGGCGTTGTAACACTTCAAAATGGTATTGATGCACCAGAGCGGCTGGGTCGAATAATTGGGGATGACCCGATCATTGGTGGCGTGGCAATAGTAAATGCTGCAATTTCGTCCCCAGGGCACATAAATCAGATGGGCGAGTACCAGAGTTTAACTTTTGGAGAACTTAACGGGTCAATGGAAGGCCGCGTTCAGGGCTTAAAGGATGCTTGTGATGCAGCTGGTGTAGATGCTCGCGTATCACCTAATATTATTAAAGATCTCTGGGAAAAGTTCGTTTTTCTGGTAAGTGTCTCGACGCTCACTGCTGCATCTCGCCAACGTCTGGAGTTTATTCGTTCTGACCCTGATGCTCGTGCCACTTTAATCCGGTTACTGAATGAAGTTACTGCCGTTGGGCAAGCGGCAGGGGTCCCCCTTTCTGATGATTTGCCTCAGACCAGGCTTGCAATGATTGATGGGCAAGGTGGTAACTCAATTTCCTCAATGGCTATTGATTTGTTGCGCGGCAATAGACTCGAGTTGCCCTGGTTAGCATCAAAGGCAGTAGAATTGGGACGCCAGTATGAGGTTCAAATGCCTGCCTTGCAGGCTTTAGTTGGTGTGCTTCGCCCATTTGAAATGGGATCGCCAACCTTGCCTGATCTCTGATATTTTTAATATGTCATTCATGACTAACGGCTGATAGATCAATACTTCACGGTCTAGCCATCCAGTGTTCATAGTGGCTCTTTTAAGCCTAAAAAGGTTTGCTTTTAATGGTCCAAATAACAGGCATGACGCGTTTGATTGCACACATTGGCTGGCCCACTGAGCCATTCAAAGCCCCGCTTATATATAATCCATGGTTCGAGAAAGCCGACATTGATGCCGTTGTCGTTCCTATGGGCGCAACTGCCCAAGATTACCCAGAATTTTTTAAGTATGTTTTCAGGTTATCTAATATTCTGGGCGCCCTGGTAACTATGCCTCATAAACGTACAACAGCCTCATTAGTAGATCGCCAAAGCCGAGCTGTTGCTATCGCTGGAGCCTGTAATGCTGTTCGTTTAGGAGTTGATGGCAAGCTGGAAGGTGACCTCTTTGATGGTTATGGCTTTGTTGCCGCGATGACGCGTGCTGGAGAAAAAATTAAGAATTCTTCCGCATTGATCGTTGGAGCTGGTGGGGTTGGTTCAGCAATTGCCGGAGCCTTGGCTGAACATGATGTTGGTGAACTTGGACTTTATGATGTAGTGCCAGGCTTGTCAGAGCAGCTTAGAGATCGGCTACACACACATTTTAAAAATTTGGAAATTAAAACCGGCAGTAATGACCCAAAAGGATATGATATTATTGTCAATGCGACCCCAATTGGTCTCGCGGCTGGTGACCCTATCTCTGTAGATGTTTCGCGTATTTCGCCAACTGCTTTTGTGGGTGAGGTGGTAATGTCAGACACTCCGCTTCTGACTGCAGCCAAGGCGCGTGGGTGTCGTATCCAATCAGGACTCTCGATGAATTATGAGCAAATTCCCGCATATTTAAACTTTTTTGGCTTGCCATCCACCGATCCAGAAACTTTGCAAAGAATTGCAAGGGTCTGAAAGAGTGTACACAACTTATCGCAAGTTAATGGAGCTAGAAAATTAGTCGCTGAGCCCCAAAAGTTATAGTCTCCACCCTCTGTGAAGTGCGACCACACCCTTTGTCATATCTCGCCATGAGACCCGATCAAAACCAGCATCTTCCATAAGTGCAGCAAGTGTTGGTTGATCGGGAAAGCGTCTGATGCTCTCAACAAGGTATTGGTACGAACTGCGATCTCCCGTCGTGGCTTGGCCTAATGCTGGGATAACGGAAAAAGAATATTTATCGTAGAGCGATTGCAGAGTTGGCTCCAAGATCTTGCTGAATTCTAGGCAAAAAAAACGACCTCCTGGTTTCAGAATTCTTCGCATTTCACGTAATGCAGATAGTCTATCAGTTACGTTTCTAAGACCAAAGGAAATCGTAACAGCATCAGCACTGCAATCTGGTAATGGTAAACGTTCAGCATCTCCTGTTAACCAATCCACCCCCGCTATGCCTTTATCTATTGCTCGGTCACGTCCTACAGAAACCATTTGGGCGTTGGCATCTATAACGATAGCTTCAAGCATGCCTCTGGCATGACTTTGTGCTCGGAAAACAATGTCTCCTGTACCGCCTGCAACATCAATTACACGTTCGCCCGCAACTGGGCTGAGTTCAGCAATGAGCGCTGATTTCCAGAAACGGTGTAGACCTCCGCTCATAAGATCGTTCATGAGGTCGTATCTGGATGCAACGGAGTCGAAAACACCTCTAACCCGCTTAGCTTTCTCGGCGCGAGGTACTTCCATAAAGCCAAAATCAATTATATCAGTAGGAGTCTGATTTTCAGTCATAGTGTAAATGAAAATAGCGATAATTTCGCAGAGTTGCTACCAAAACAAATGCCAGAGCTTCCAGAAGTCGAAACCTCAATGCGCGGGCTCGCAAGCGCCATTCAAGGCCGTGAGCTAAAGAGAGTTCGGGCAATGCGTGCGGATCTTCGTTTCCCCCTGCCGGCAGGATTTAGTGACCGCTTACAAGGCCGCACGGTAGAGGGATTAGAAAGACGTGCAAAGTATATCCTTGTCCGATTAACCGGAGGTCTAACCTGGCTTATTCATCTCGGAATGTCTGGACGCTTGATTGTAGGCAAGGGACATCTGCCTTCACTGGAAAAACACGATCATGTCACTATTGAAACCACTTCAGGGTATGTAATTTATCAAGATGCCCGGCGGTTTGGTTTCATGGACTTATTTGAGGCTCGTGCAGAGTTAAGTCATCCTCGTTTGAAAGATTTAGGTCTTGAGCCTTTGACAGACCTTAGTATTTCTTCACTCGCTTCAGTCTTAAAAGGCCGGTCATCGTCTGTGAAGGCGGCCCTTCTTGACCAAAGATTGATTGCTGGACTTGGTAACATCTATGTTTCGGAAGCTTTATTTAGAGCAAAAGTTAGGCCAGAGCGCGCGGCTGGAATGTTAACACGGTCAGAGATCAAGCGACTAGTGAAAGCGATCCCTGAAGTATTAGCCGAAGCTATAAAGGCAGGCGGTTCTTCTTTGCGCGATTATCGCCAGCCATCAGGTGAACTAGGTTATTTCAAAGCATCGTGGGCGGTTTACGGGCGTGAAGGTCAAGCTTGTATTCATTGCAGAAAAGGTGTCGTAGCAAGGGTTGTTCAGTCTGGACGGTCGTCCTTCTATTGTCCGAAGTGTCAACGATAGGCTATTCAGCTTTCAAACAATACAGGGCTAGTTTGGAGGTTTCATCAATGGCTTTCGATTTTGTTATTTCGGAAAAGCGTGGTCGAGTTGGTCTAATTACTCTCAATCGGCCAAAGGCTCTCAACGCTCTATGTGCGCAGCTTGTGGATGAGTTAGCTCAAATTATTGATCAATTTGAAGCGGATCCTGAAATAGGTGCGATAGTTCTTACCGGTAGCGACAAAGCTTTCGCTGCAGGCGCTGACATAAAAGAGATGCAGTCCAAGACTTACATGGACGCATACATGGAAGATTTCATAACTGTAAATTGGGAGCGAATTGCGAGTTGCCGGAAGCCTACCATTGCTGCTGTTGCCGGATATGCTCTTGGAGGCGGCTGTGAGGTGGCAATGATGTGCGATATGATTATTGCCGCGAACACAGCAAAATTTGGTCAGCCTGAAATCAATCTTGGTGTTATCCCCGGGGGTGGCGGGACCCAACGACTCACTCGAGCTGTTGGGAAATCAAAGGCAATGGAAATGTGCCTAACTGGAAGAATGATGGATGCTGAGGAGGCTGAGCGTTCTGGCCTAGTGGCTCGAGTGGTCAAGGCTGATCAACTTTTAACCGAGGCAATGAAAACTGGAGCTGAAATTGCGGATAAATCACTTCCAGTTGCGATGATTTGTAAAGAATCGATTAACCGAGCTTATGAAGGGACCTTGGCTGAGGGAGTGCGTTTTGAGCGTCGGCTGTTCCACTCCTGCTTTGCTACTGAAGATCAATCTGAGGGCATGGCAGCTTTTATTGAGAAGCGGCAGCCAACGTTTGCGCATAAATAGCCTCTGGAGAGTACCAATTGGGCTGTTTTCTGTGAGTTGATAACGACATCTCTTGACGTTGGTAGTGGCATGGCTTTATAGACCCTCGCTGACGTTTTTAAACGCCCGCCTAATTAATATTTGTAAATTTAAGTGGAACACAACACAGATGGCTAATAGTAAGCAGGCAGAGAAGCGGATTCGCCAGACTCGCCGCCGCACCAGTGTTAACCGGATGCGTGTAAGTCGCTACCGTACATTTGTGAAAAAAGTTGAGCTGGCAATTGCTGCTGGCGATAAAGATGGTGCATCCGCAGCATTACAAAGCGCCCAGCCAATTATGCATAGTGCTGTTAACAAGGGCATCATTCATCGCAACACAGTCAATCGGAAACTTTCCAGGTTGGCGCGCCGCGTAAATTCAATGGCCTAATACTCAATTTAGAGATTGTTGATTTAGATGCGCCGGGAAATCTCCCGGCGTTTTTTTTTGGCTCCTGATTTGATGATTCGTAATCGTTCCAAACGCTTGTGGGAGTCCCGACTCCTGGGCCGAGAGAGTCAAGGCGCTTTTATTGCAAATTTATTAAATCGTTGGATTGCGCGAGGAGACCGGTCTAGTTAGTTTTGTCTCATAACAATAAAGAAAAGAGTCTAATTGTTAGAAGTTTAAGTAACAAAGAAAGATTATGCTTACTTTGTTAAAAAAACAGATAATCAACCAGATTTCTTAATAAAAAATA
>VMCJ01000050.1 GCA_008081395.1 Rhodospirillales bacterium
CAAGTTTTTCACCTTCGATCGAAGTAAAGGCAAAATCATATGCGTTATTGCTAGTTGCAGCTCCAGCAAAACAAGCTGGAACTAAAGCAAGTCCTGCGGTTAGAAAAAAGCGACGTAGCACGACAGACCTCCTGACAAGCAGCTAGCTCTTCTTAAAATGGGGCATCATATTTTGGTGGCAAGTCGGCTTGCTGTTTGAGCCAGTGAGGTTATCTCAGCCCAAGCGCCTGCTTCGATTAAATTTGAGGGTGCGATCCACGACCCACCAACTGAAAATACATTAGGAAGTGTTAAGTACTCTTCTGCATTCGTCTGGTTTATACCCCCAGTGGGGCAGAAAGAGAGGTCTGGCAAAGGTCCCTCTAATCCCTTGAGGGTTGATTTTCCTCCCGCACTTTCTGCGGGGAAAAACTTTAATCGGCGATACCCATGCTCTCTGAGGGCCATAGCCTCCGATGCGGTTGACGCCCCAAAAAGGAATGGTTGTTCGAACTGTATGGCCGCATCAATTAGATGGTTTGTTGCGCCTGGGCTGACAAAAAATGATGCTCCTGCTTTGGCTGCCCGATCCATTTGATTGGGAGATAGGATTGTTCCCGCTCCTAGGACAATTTCAGGAACCAAAGTCGAAATTGCTCTTATTGCGTCGATTGCAGCTGGTGATCTAAGAGTGACCTCTACGGATTTAATGCCTCCAGCTAAAAGTGCTCGTGCTAGGTCCGGGGCCTTTGCAGCATTTTCTATAACCACTACTGGAATTATTGGCGGTGAATTATTTGGCAATTCGAACTTTTTTGGCATAGCGCTAGATTCCAACGAAGAGTCAGACCATCCTTGCTAGCAGGCAATTAGATGAAAGGAAACTTGGTATATGCGCATCGCATGTGTTGGCGAATGCATGATTGAATTAACTGACGCCCCCTCTGGCATTGGGCGCGGTTTTGGTGGTGATACCTTGAACACGGCAATTTATTTGGCTCGGTTGGGTAAAGCGGAAGGTATCAAAGTTGACTACGTGACGGCACTTGGTGATGACCCTTATTCTGACGAGATGATTGCCGCTTGGAGTCTGGAAGGTATTGGTGTGAAAAATGTTCTTCGCATTCCAGGAAAGATGCCAGGTTTATATTCGATTCGGACCTCTAAGTTAGGTGAACGAAGTTTCTTTTATTGGAGAAGTGCAGCCGCCGCGCGTCAAATGTTTAATGGTGAAGAGGGTAAACGCCTGGCTGCCAGTTTGAAGGATTATGATTGGATTTATTTTAGTGGGATAACGATGGGAATTTTAGACCTGGATGGTCGAATGATATTTCTAGATGCCTTGCGGCGTGCCAGTGATGCTAAAGCAAAGTTGGCTTACGACAGTAATTACCGTCCGCGTATTTGGAGCGATGAAGAGGAAGCTCAAGCTATGAATAGCGTTTGCTTGGGTTGGGCTGATCTGGCTCTGCCAAGCTTTGATGACGAGCGCGCACTTTATGGGGACAAAAATCCTGAAGCGACAGCACTTCGAATTGCTAAACAAGGTCTTTTAGAAATAGTGGTTAAGGATGGTGATAACCAGACTGTATTATGTGTAGATAAAAAAATTGTGCGTTACAAAGGCGCTTCGCATCCTGAGCCGATTGATACCACGGCTGCTGGTGACAGTTTTAACGCAGGCTATATTTTTGCCCGAATGCTTGGGAAGTCGCCAGAAGATGCGGTGGTTGATGGTGCAAGCTTGGCTTACAGAGTGGTAGGTGTGCGTGGGGCTATACTTCCCCGCGATATGGAGGTTTAGATGTCTCTTTGGCCGAAAGAAGCAAAATTGGCTCTCTCGATTGTTGTGAATGTTGAGGAGGGTGCTGAGGCAAGTATAGCTGACGGAGATCGTGGTCCAGAACCTGTTGATGAATTGGGTATTTCGCTTAAGAAATCTATTCGTAATTATGGAAATGAAAGTAACTATCAATATGGTATCAAGGCAGGCGCACCACGTGTGATGGACCTCTTAGAACGATACGGTATTAAGGCTACATTTACGGCTGCAGCCGTTGCTTTGGAGCGGGCTCCCGATCTAGCAAACAGAATATCAGTTGGTGGACATGAAGTTTGTGCGCATGGCCACAGATGGGTGCACCAGTTCCATATGGATGAGGCTTCAGAGCGTCAGTTTATTCAGTCTGCCGTTGCATCTATTGAGAAAACGATGGGTGAACGACCTTATGGTTGGCTCTCTCGTTATTTACTAACCGAAAACACCCGTCGGCTTTTAGCGGAAGAGGGGTTTACATATCATATGGATGATTACTCTGACGATTTACCATTTTGGAATACTGACCAGAACATACCTATGGTAATCATGCCCTATGCGCTTGACTCAAACGATATGAAAATGTGGACCGATCCATCATACAGTCCCGAAGCTTGGCTGAAATACGCAGTTGATACCTTTGATTGGTTAGTAGCTGAGGGTGAAGCGGGCTCGCCGAAGATGATGTCACTTGGTGTGCACTTACGAATAATTGGAAGGCCGGGGAGAATTGGTGCTTTTGATGCCTTCCTCAGTCATGTCACTTCTAGGGATGATATTTGGATAGCGACTAGAAAGAATATTCGTGATCGCTGGGCGCAGGCTAACCCTGCTCCGTGAGACCTCCTGCTCTTGCTGTTGGTCATAGGGCTGCCGTTTGGCTCTCTAGTGACGGTCAAATTGAAAAACTCTCACTTCAAGAGGCTGCATCCAAAGCTGCGGAACAAAGACCTTTCGTAGTTCATATGCCAAGCGTTGCCAATCGCCTTGGCATGGGGCCTTTTCCTGCCTTTGACTTGTTGTCTCTCTATGCCTTTGTGCGTCCAGCTCGATTTTGTCTGCCAACACCAGCTGGGGTGGCAGAAACTATGGGTTTACGAAGACCTAAAGATCTATATGAGCAAGTCACCATTCTACCTGAGGCGGCGCGTCTCCTACTTGCGGAATTATCTAACTCCGAAGCTGATGCTGATTTAGCTGACCTTGTTGGCATAATGACAGAGGCAGGTTGGCCATGGTCACCAGCAGTTTCGAGGGCGCTTGAGGCCACTGGAGCGCCCGCTACCAAGGCAACAGGGAGAGGTTTTGAAATTTGGCGACGCCTGCCCGTGTGGCGAGAAGATGCCCCTGAAGGTGAACCAAGCTCCAATCCTGTACCTGCAGATGAGGCCCGACAACGTCTATCGTCGATGCTTGGTGAAAATGCCGAAACCAGGCCACAGCAATCTGATTATGCCAGCGCATGCTCTGCTGCATTTCAGCCGCGTGAAGATGCAACCGCTCCAGACGTTGTTCTAGCTGAAGCTGGAACAGGTGTCGGTAAGACGCTTGGTTATTTGGCACCTGCAAGCCTATGGGCCGAACGAAACGGGGCACCTGTTTGGATTGCTACTTACACGAGAAATCTTCAACGTCAAATCGATGACGAACTTGATAAGCTTTTCCCAATTTCTGCTGAAAAGCAGGCTCATGTGGTCATTCGTAAGGGACGAGAAAATTACCTTTGTCTTTTGAATTTTGAAGAATCTGCTCGGTCAGTCAGGCGTTATCCCGAGGATGCGGTTGGTCTTGCTTTAATGGCTCGCTGGGCTTCTGCAAGCCGCGATGGGGATCTCGTTGGTGGAGATATGCCAGGCTGGTTGTCTGATCTTGCCAGTCCCCGAATCACCATTGGTCTCGCCGATAGGCGCGGCGAGTGCATCTATGCAGCCTGCACACACTATCAAAAATGTTTCATAGAAAGGAGTGTTAGACGAGCGCGTCGTGCACGCTTAGTGGTTGCTAATCATGCCTTGGTAATGGCCCAGGCGGCACTGGGTGGTCTTGATGATTCTCACACACCAACTCGTTATATATTTGATGAAGGTCATCATGTTTTTGACGCAGCCGATAGTGCTTTCTCAGCTGCCCTCACAGGGTTAGAGGCTAGAGAGTTCCGGAGGTGGTTAGTTGGAGCAGAGGGGCGAAGTGGGCGGGCTCGTGGGCTTCGATCGCGCTTGGAGGAGATTTTACCTGCTGATCCGCCCGAGGCTCGTAGTGAGGCTGAAGAGTGCTTAGAGATTATACTTGAGGGCGCAAACTCTTTGCCGGGGGATGGATGGCTTCTACGAGTTGTAGAGGGTCGGCCGGTAGGGGCTTTGGAAGGTTTTTTGGCTGCGGCTTATAGCCAGATTTTAGCCCGCGCAGTTGATAAAACGTCACGATACACACTTGAAACTGAGGTGCGTCCAGCTCTTCCTGAAATAATTAATTCGGCGGCATCTCTAGAATTGGCGTTCGGCGCTATGATTAGTCCTCTTCAACGACTGCGTTTTCGTCTTTTGGGACGACTAGACCTAGAGGCAGATGTGTTAGAAACACAAACGCGTCAGCGTATTGAAGGTATAGCTAGGACTTTGCTTCGCAGAACGAACCAACTCAGTTCTTGGTTGGATATGCTTACATCATTGAAGAGTGAAGCCTTACCAGAGTTCGTAGATTGGCTGCAGGCCGATCAAGTCGATGGACAATTGCGTGACGTGGGAATGCACCGACATTGGGTCGATCCTTCGAAACCCTTTGCCCATGCTGTTTTGGAAAGTGCGCATGGCGCGGTTATCACATCAGCAACATTAACGGATGGAGGAGAAGATCTAGAGGCTTCGTGGAATGCGGCGGAGGCCAGCACGGGCGCTATACACCTGTCACGCCCTGCTATCCGAGCGCGTGCTGCTAGCCCTTACGATTATGGCCAGCAGGCCCGGGTATTTGTTGTAACTGATGTGAATCGGAATCGGCCAGAGGATGTTGCAGCCGCTTATCGGCAGCTTTTTTTAGCGTCTGAAGGCGGTGCTTTGGGCCTTTTTACGGCTGTCAATCGTCTGCGGGAGACCCACAGTCGGATGGCTGGGGCATTAGAAGCTGAAGGGTTAAATCTTTATTCTCAGCATGTAGATAAAATGGCTTTAGCGGACCTCATAGAAATTTTTCGTTCTGAAGAAAATTCGTGCTTATTGGGGACAGATGCTGTGAGAGACGGTGTTGATGTTCCGGGAAGGTCACTGAGGCTTATAGTTTTCGAAAGAGCTCCATGGCCTAGGCCTGATATTCTTCATAAGGCCAGGCGAGCTCATTTTGGAGGACGAAAGTTTGATGATCGAATTACACGACTGAGACTTACACAAGCTTTTGGAAGACTAATTCGGCGGTTTGACGACAAAGGCTGTTATGTGATTTTGGATGGGCAAACTCCTTCGCGTTTATTCCATAGTTTTCCTAATGGGGCTTCACCAATAAGGCTTGGTTTAGCAGAGGCTGTGAGTGAGGTTCGTGCTTTTTTAAAAGGTTAAATTTTAATCGTTAGAACAAAAGTCTCTTCGATCTGACAGATTTTGATGTTTGGGTTTGAGTAATCTTTGAAATGGTGATGTAACCTTAATTGTAATTTAATTTTTTAATGAGGGTCAGCATGCGCCGATACCGCTTTTTAACGGGTCCTGATGACCGTAGCTTTTGCGACAGGGTAACAGAAGCCATTAATGAGGGTTGGGAATTATTTGGTGACCCGCAACTTACATTTGATGCTGTAAAAGGACGCGTAATATGTGGTCAAGCTATAATACGCGAAGAGCCTGAAAATCACGATTAAACGAAGGTCATGAGAGGGTGAAAATTAGTCTCTTCCCCCGTGATAAGAACACGCTTAGGCTATCGCATTAAATTTTTTCTGTGTCTTTGGGGGACATTTGCCATGAGTATCCGTTGTAAAGCTGTAGTTTTAAGAAAAACTGACGCGCCAAGGCCTTTCGCCCAGTCAATGCCGCTTTCAGTAGAGGAAGTGGAGTTACTCCCCCCAGGGCCAAATGAAGTTGTAGTAAAGATTGCTGGGGCAGGTCTCTGCCATTCTGATCTATCAGTTTTAAATGGTGACCGGCCCAGGCCTGTTCCAATGGTGCTAGGTCATGAGGGTTCTGGAGAAATAGTAGAAGTTGGATCTGCCGTTAATGATATTAACGTGGGCGATCACGTTGTGTTTCAGTTCTCTGCATCCTGCGGCCGCTGTCGGCGCTGTCTAGAAGGGCGTCCCCAAGTTTGTGAAACCGCGGCAGCAACAAAGGGTGCCGGCGATCTTATGTCTGGCCATAGTCGCATCCGAGATGCTAACGGCGAACGTGTGTCTCACCATTCGGGCGTTTCATGTATGGCAGAATATGCAGTCTCAGATAGAGGTAGTGTCGTTGTTGTAGATAAATCTATTCCGCTTGCAGATGCTGCCCTTTTTGGCTGTGCGGTTATGACAGGTGTTGGCGCGGTCATTAACACTGCACGTATTCTGCCTGGCGATAGTGTTGCCATTATAGGTTTGGGTGGTGTTGGCCTGAATGGCCTCCTAGGTGCAAAACTTGGCGGTGCTGAGAAAATCGTTGCTATTGATCTTGAAGATTCAAAACTCGGTCTTGCGCGTCAATTGGGTGCAACACACACAGTAAATGCTCGTGATGCAGATGCAGTAGATCAGGTCAGACAAATTACTGGTGGCGGTGTTGATTTCGCTTTTGATCTGGCCGGTACAATTCCAGCAATGAATACGGCCTATGCTGTCACGCGTTATGGTGGATCTGTGGTTACTGCAGGATTGTCCCCCTCGGCAGCTGAATTTTCTTTCAACCAAAGCGATCTCGTCTCTCAAGAGAAGGCAATTCGAGGAAGTTATATGGGTTCTTGTGTTCCTGTTCGTGACATCCCTCGTTTCATCAGTTTGTATGAGCAAGGACGTCTTCCGGTTGATCGACTTATTGACGGATACATCGGGTTTGATCAGGTGAACGAGGGCTTTGATAAGCTGCAAGACGTAAAAACTGTTCGTCAGATTTTAACGCCTCACGGTGCCAAGTAATGGAGGTGTAGCCGATGACGAATTGTCTGGTGATTGTTCAATTTCCTTTGCCAAAACGCTCTGAAGATCAAGCTATTTCTAGCGGAACTAGCACTGCACCAATTTATCGAGATCTTGCTGGCAAGGGATTGATTTCTAAGCATTATTTAAATGGCGATACTGGCACTGGGGGAGTGTACCTCTGGGAAAACAGGGCAGCAGCTGAGGCGTGGTTCACAAAAGAACGACAGGAAATGCTGGCTGATAAGTTTGGTGCGAAGCCAGAAATTCTATTTTTTGATACGCACGTAGTTGTTGATAATCAACGCGGTGAGACACGAGTAAATGGTCAACCATTGCCTGATATTCAGGCTGCGGAGTAGGCTTCTGGATGCAAGAGACAATTGTTCCAGTTTTGCCTCAAGGTCTAGCTGCTTTTGATTTATCAGAACGGGTTGCGGTCGTTACTGGCGCCTCGAGTGGAATTGGAAGATCCTTCGCTTCAGCTATAGTTCAGGCGGGTGGTAAAGTTGTTGTATCTGCTCGACGTGAAGATCGTCTGAAAGATTTGGTGGCAGAGCTTGGTGCCGATAACGCATCTTACGTTGTCTGCGATGTTGGAGATCATCAGTCCCTGCCAGAAATGGCGATGCAAACAAATAATGTATTTGGGGCACCTGATATCGTTGTTAACGTAGCTGGTAATACTGTGCGTAAGCAGGCTGAAGATCTAACACCCCAAGAATTTTTGGATGTGATAAAGGTTCAGTTGATGGCGCCTCTACATGTAGCGCAGCAATTCGTGCCAGGAATGAAAGAAAAGGGCTGGGGGCGGATAATAAATATTGGCTCAATAACAACGAGCCACGCTCTTCCTGGAACCACTGCTTACGCCGCATGTAAGTCAGGCGTTGCAGGCCTCACTCGAGCAATGGCTAAGGATTGGGGACCTTTCGGGATTACGGTGAATGCTATTTGTCCCGGGTTTTTTGCGACAGAGTTAACAGCTCCAGTGGTCGCTGATGAAAAGCGCTGGAGAGGAAACGCTGAGCGGACCTTTATTGGACGTAATGGTGTGACCGAAGATATGCATGGGGCATTAGTGATGCTTTGCTCTGAAGCTGGGCGATATATATCAGGACAAATGCTTTATGTAGATGCAGGTTTCACGGCCAACTAATATAAGTATTTGGACTGAGAGTGGCTGTTCGCCTTCCAATTCATGAAATCCTTCCTGAACTAATGGATGTGCTGGCTCAGGGAAGTAATGCAGTTCTGGTGGCTCCCCCTGGGGCAGGAAAATCGACTGCAATTCCTTTAGCGCTTTTGGACGCTGCATGGACCCAAGGCAAGCGAATTATAATGCTATCTCCTCGACGCATTGCAGTTCGTTCAGCCGCGGCCCGAATGGCTGAAATTATTGGCGAGCAAGTAGGACAGACAGTTGGTTATCGGGTCAGGATGGAAAACAAAGTTTCCTCTAAAACTCGCATAGAGGTAATGACGGAGGGTGTTTTTCTCCGACGAATTATTGCAGATCCCGAACTTTTAGATGTGGCAATCGTTCTTTTTGATGAATTCCATGAACGCAGTTTGGAAGCAGATTTAAGTCTAGCGCTTGCATTGGATTCCAGATCTGGCTTTCGACCTGACCTTCGTCTC
>VMCJ01000008.1 GCA_008081395.1 Rhodospirillales bacterium
TTTTTACGTATTCTAAATTTCTAGCCCTTAAAAATTCAGCTCGAACTACGCCAACCAGACCCATCCAACCGAAAAGAACTGTTAACAAAACAAGCAACCAAAAACTTCTACCTAAAATAGCAAATAATATTATGATTACGTATAAGGAAGGCACCGCACCCCAAATCTCTATAAATCTCTGGAAAAGTAAATCTGTTCGTCCTCCAAAATATCCTTGAACAGCGCCTGCAAGAATACCCAAAATACTTGAAGCTATTGTGACTAACAAAGTAAACATTATTGATATGCGAAATCCATAAATTACACGAGCCAGAACATCTCTCTTTACATCATCAGTGCCTAATATATTTGATTTACTGGGGGGTAATGGTGCCGCTCCAGGAACATCAACAGATGTGTCAAAAGAGTATGGGATTAAGGGCCAGACAATCCAACCACGATGAATCTCTAGGTGCTCAAACTCACCTAACCTAATAGCCTCTACGATATCTTCAGGTTCCTCAAAACACTCAATAAGACCACCGGAAAGAATTAGACACTCTACTTCTACCTCTTTGTAAGCTGCCTCAGTTTTAAAATCTCCTCCAAACCTAGTCTCAGGATAGAATGTAAAGATAGGCATATGTATTTCACCTCTGTAACTGACGAAAATTGGCTTATCATTAGCAATAAATTCAGCAAAAAGAGACAGAGTAAATAAACCAGAGAAGATAATCAGTGACCAAAATGCCCTATTGTTGGATCTAAAGTTTCGCCATCTTCGTTTTGTAATTGGTGAGCCCAGCAAACGCTAACCCTCTCTGATTTCAAAATCAATGCGAGGATCTATAAACACGTACATTAGGTCAGAAATTATACCAACCACTAGCCCCATTAGACCAAATATAAAAAGTGTTCCAAATATTACTGGATAATCACGTGCGATAGCAGCCTCGAAACCCATCCTACCGAGACCGTCAAGCGAAAAAATAGTTTCAATTATGAGGGAACCTGTAAAAAAAACCCCTATGAAAACAGCTGGAAATCCAGCTATTACAATTAACATAGCGTTACGAAAAACATGTCCGTAAAGTACGCGTTTTTCACTGACACCCTTCGATCTGGCTGTAATCACATAATTCTTCTGAATTTCATCCAAAAAGCTATTCTTTGTCAAAAGAGTCAAGGTTGCAAACGCTGAAATTGATGATGCTAAAACTGGTAAAGAAATGTGCCAGAGATAATCCATAACTTTTGAAAATAGCCCAAGCTCAGAAAAATTTTCAGATGTAAGGCCTCTAAGGGGAAAAATCTGAAAATATGATCCACCAGCAAATAAAACTAACAACAAAATTGCAAACAAGAAGCCTGGAATTGCATATGCAAGAACTATGAGCACACTGGTCCACGTATCAAACTTAGAACCATCTTGGACGGCTTTTCTAATCCCAAGTGGTATTGAGACCATGTAAGCGATCAATGTTGACCAAAGACCTAGTGAGATGGATACCGGCATCTTCTCAATCACTAAGTCAATTACTGATATAGACCTGAAATAACTTTCGCCAAAATCCAAGCGGAGATAATTCCACATCATAAACAAAAACCGAGTAAGGGGTGGCTTATCAAAACCAAACTCTTTTTCTAATTCTGCTATGAACTCTGGTGGCAGGCCCCTAGCACCAGTATACTTTTCATCCTGTTCAAAGTTCTGAGCAACTTCCTTACTGCCCCCTGCAATACCCTCAAAAACATCACCATTTCCCTCATAGTTTGCGATTATTTGCTCTATTGGGCCCCCTGGTACAAATTGGGTGAGCGCAAAATTTATCACCATAATCCCAAACAAGGTTGGGATTACTAGTAACAAGCGACGCATGATATATGCAGTCATCTTAGTTTATTGGCGCAGAAAACCAGCATCTTTTAGTGCTTTTGCCTTACCTTCATTATACCACCAATAGTCCAAGTATCCCAAGTCGTAAGGTGCAATTTCTTCTGGATGTTCATACATATCCCAGTAAGCCACGCGATGTTGATCGTTATACCATTGTGGTATCCAAAAATTGTAAGCTCTTAGTGTTCGGTCAAGAGCTTTGACTGCCACTTTTAAATCACTTTTATTTTCTGCTGCAACCACATGCTCAATAAGCGCATCGACAGCTGAAGATTTTAAGCCCATTGAATTAAAGACAGAATCATCAGCCGTATCAGACCCAAAGTATTGCTTCAGCCCAGAGGAGGGTTCATATGACATCGGGAATTGATCAGTAATAATATCAAAGTCATAGTTACGGGTTCTATCTGTATACTGAGCAGGGTCTATTCTGTCATATTCAGCATCGATCCCAGCTGCTTTCATATTTTCAACGAAAGGAAGTACGATCCTATCAAATGCAGCACTGTCCTCAATTATTTCAATTTCCAACGTATCGCCGCTAGCATTTCTTCGTAAACCATCTGCACCAACGAGCCAACCAGCATCATCTAATAAAGCATTTGCTTTGCGGAGATTGGCTCGGTCCATTGGCTTTGTTCCAGATACCGGAGCCATAACTGCATCCTGCGTGAGTACGCCGCTTGGCAAATCACTTTCCAACGGGGATAAAAGCTTCATTTCCTCACTAGAGGGCAGTCCAGAGGCCGCCAAATCTGAATTTTCCCAAAATGAATTAATTCTAGCGTATTGACCGTAGAATAAAGACTCACGGGACCATTCAAAGTTAAATAGATAAGATAAAGCCTTCCTAACCCGAATATCAGAAAATTTTTCTCTTCGGAGATTCATGACAAAACTTTGCCCGTTTGCGATGCCTCCATCTGGCATTAATTTTTTTACCACATGCCCATCGTTCAATGCTGGAAAATCGTACGCGGTAGCCCAACTTTTTGATGAGTTTTCAACCCGCATCGTGTAAGCCCCCGACTTAAATGCTTCAAATGCCGCATTAGTATCCGCAAAATATTCAACTCTGATCTCATCAAAATTCGCTCGACCCCTATTTATTGGTAGACTTGCGCCCCAATATTCAGGATTTCGTCGATATTTTACCCAACGATTTATTTCAAAGCTATCTAGGATATACGGACCTGATCCGATTGCTGGCTCCATTCGAGACTCGTCAAGCCTAGCCTGGCTTCTTTCAAACCAAGCTTGTGATTTAACCGGTAAACCACCAACGATTGGTATGGCGTCTCTTTTCGATGCTTGGTCTGAAAATGTGTACTTGATGGTATAGGGACCAATAACCTCAACGCCTTGAACTATTTCAGCCAGAACAGCCCTGTAGCTAGGCAAACCCTGGTCAAGGAAGAGGTTATACGTAAATGCCACATCGTCTGCTGTAACAGGAGTGCCGTCAGAAAACTTTGCCTCTTTGCGAAGTTGAAAAATAACCCATTTTTGATCTGCTGGGTACTCAATACTTTCAGCAAGCAGCCCATATGAAGATCCAATTTCGTCGCCTGTCTCAACAAGGAGTGACTCGAATGGAGCAGATGAAAGAGACGCAGCTCGTCCCTTCCTTGAGTAAGGATTCATCGAGTCAAAAGTACCAAAACCCCATATTGATATTTCACCACCTTTTGGCGCATTTGGATTCACGTAGTCTAAATGCTGGAAATCATTCGGGTATTTTAATTCTCCAAAGAAATTAAACCCATGTGCTTTTATATTGTCTTGATCTGCATTCACAACAGATCCAGTGGATACTAATGATCCAAAAAAGATCAAATAAACAAATGCGATCAATCGAATTCTTATTTTAACTAAATAATTAATTTGCAGCAATTCCAACATAACAAACCCCTTTTTCATAACATATGTAAGATTGAGGCGGTTTTTGACCATACTCAAGGTGGTTTTTATTAACAGTTAAAGCAACTATTTACCATTAATAATCATGCTGATTTTGTCGCCTTTATTCTTCCACACTGTCCAAGTAGGCAATCAAATTTGCTCGGTCATCGGGCTTTTTGAGACCTGCAAAGCCCATTTTAGTACCGGGCGCGTATGTTTTAGGATTTTCCAAAAATCCATTCAAGCTGTCGATATCCCAAACATCTGCAACCTTTACCAAAGCTCCAGAGTAGTTATATCCACTTACAGAACCAACCTCACGATCGACAACAGCATAAAGATGAGGTCCTGTCGCATTAGCACCATCCTCTAGCTTATGACATGCCTTACATTTACCCCAGACCTTTGCGCCTTTCGATACATCCGCGACTTCCATTAGAGCAGCAAAGTCAATTTCTTCTTCTGCTTCATCAACAATTTCTTCTTCTTCAACTTCTATAGCATAGCCATAAGCATGTTTTTCTCCGTGCCCATGACCACCCACATGATAGAAGCTTTCGGCAGCCCAATTGCCGAGGAGATAAATTAACAGGGCGCCACAAAACCCACCAATTATTTTTGTGAAAGTCATTGTATCAAGCATAACACACGGTCCATTTAAACTAGTTTGGAGCTTTCTATCCTCATCGATACAGGTTATGCAAGATGTTGATCCGCGACGAAACGCCCTTTAGGGCAAATTTTTGGGGTGAAAGATGAAAACCATAGCTTTTCAAGGCGAACTCGGAGCCTATTCACATGAAGCGTGTATGTCAGCTCGACCAAATTGCAAGGCGTTGCCATGTAAATCCTTTGAGGATGTTATTTATTCTGTAAATAACAATGTTGCAGATTTAGCCATGCTGCCGGTAGAAAATACTACCTACGGCAGAGTCGCGGATATTCACAGATTACTTCCTGGATCCGGCCTTCACATTATTGATGAAGTATTTACTAGGGTAAGAATAAATTTATTAGGCTTACCGGGGAAAAAGCTCGAAGATATCAAATCAGCTGAAGCGCACCCAGTTTTATTACCACAAGCAGCTTCATTTTTAGACAAAAATAATATCCGCGGGATTAGGGCGGTTGACAGCGCAGGCGCAGCTGCAGCTTTAAAAGGTTCGAAAGCCGCAGGGCTTGGGGTGTTGGCTAGTAAGTTGGCTGCAGAGATCTATGGGCTTGAAGTACTTGCAGAAGACATCGAAGACTCCGATCATAATACTACAAGATTTCTTCTGATGTCCTCCTACCCAGACAATACCAGGCGTGGTGACACAAAAATGATGACAACGTTCATTTTCCAGGTGCGCAATATTCCGGCGGCTTTGTATAAAGCGATGGGTGGCTTTGCTACAAATGGCGTAAACATGACTAAACTAGAGAGCTACATGGTTGGAGGAACCTTCTCCGCAACTCAATTTTATGCCGACATCGAGGGTCATCCAGACGATACAAATGTCAAACTGGCCTTGGATGAGCTTTCTTATTTTACTCAATCAATAAGTATCCTTGGAGTTTACCCAGCTAGTTCCGAACGAGTATAACTTCAAATTTTTTAATATTAAAAAAATGCCAGGTTTATGCTGTAGGATAGGTCAGTTTTATTGCAATGTATCAGCTAACCAATTTAATAGCAGAAAATGTGCGATTGAACCAGGTCTTGCCGGTTTAAAACTGTCTTCTATACCTGCCATGGCCATATGAAGATCATGTTTATTGACCCATTTAATATCTTCCATCTCAGAGTGATCTATTGTGATTTCTTTGGACGTTGCTTCCCCATAGCAACCAAACATCAAAGACATTGGGAACGCCCACGGTTGCGAGGCAAGATATTGCACAGCGCCAACATTAATTCCAGATTCTTCAAAAGCCTCTCGGCGAACAGCTGCTTCTAAAGTTTCCCCAGGTTCCATAAACCCTGCGAGTAGAGAATACATACCATCGGGCCATCCGATAGATCTACCCAACAAAACAAAGGGTCCATTTGTGATTAGCATTATCACTACTGGGTCAATGCGTGGAAAAGACGAACTGTTACAATTTTCACAATTTATCTGCCAACCCGACTCAATAATTGAAACTTTCTTTCCGCATTTGGAGCAGAAGCGAGAGGTATTTTGCCAATAGAAAACAGATTTAGCGGTAGAAGCCAATTCAGCAGACCTAGGTGTAAGTAAGTGCATAAAGCTTCTTAGTTCCCAAAACGGGAAATCTTTACCGAGAAATTCATGAAATTGTTGAGTTTTATCATAAAACGAGCCATCTATTTCATCTTGGCCAATAGGCTCCCATTCTGAAATATCAGTAGCAAAATACGAAACGTCTTTATTTCTTCCAAGAAAGATAATTTGTTTATTCGAAATTATCTTATTTGGATATTTCATTAGGGCAAGTTCGCAGGCATTTTTTAAATCAACTGCAAATTTACCGCGCCAATGGATAATGAATAGATCTCCTTCACGAGGCGAAGCTTTTGCAGAGCCGCGAAGCTCACTTGCTCGATTTAACCCAGATCCCCCAAAAGTAACTCTTTCAGCATTTCTCAAATATAAAGATCCTTACCGCAGTATTTGCTTTATCCCTAAAAATCAAAATTGACAGAGTCAACTTGCAACTACACTTTAAAGACTTTAAATAACTTCCGAGGGGTTGATGCGGGCGTGTACCTCGCCAACCCGGTCAGGTCCGGAAGGAAGCAGCCGTAACGAGTTTTATTCGGGTCGTTATCAATCTCTCACCTTTTTTTCTCAAAATCACCTAAAGTTTTCTAATTTTGCAGCTTTACTTGAAAGCCCAAAACTTTTGTTGTTCAGTTTCGATTGCGCAAGGTCGAAACTCTCGTAAACGCTCCAAAGCACCTTCAGAACTCCAACCCATTTCTAGAAGTAACCGCATCAAAAACATTCCAGATCTACCGCACCCACCCATACAATTGAAAATTACACCCCCACCACTGAGTACAGTTCTTTTTAAAATTGGCATCATAGAATTCCATTCTTTTTCACGTAGTGCATCTGGTATCTGAAAGTCATCTACCGCTATTTGAAACCATTTAATTCCTAATGTATGTAATTTTTCAGGTAAGCTGGCGGCTGAACAGTTAATCATCTCAGATTTGGTTGCACATGTTACAACGACTGTAGGCAGTGCATTAACCAATTGCAAAAAGTCCTCATCAAATGAAGAGTACTTTCCCGGCATTGGACATAAGCCAACGAAACCGCTTTCAAATTCTATTTTGACTACCTCAAACACTGACTTCTATAATGCTATTTCAATTTGCCATTTAGAATAGTAAATAATGCAGTATACTAACACTAGTAAATATTCTGTATGTCTACTGGGTACCTATTGATGACTGAAATAAACGAAATGAACCTATATAAAGTCCTTGCTCGAAAATACCGCCCAGAGACGTTTAAAGATTTGGTTGGCCAAGCGGCAATGGTTCAAACTCTTCAAAACGCTTTTGAAGCTGATAGGATTGCACAAGCGTTTATTTTAACTGGCATAAGAGGTACAGGTAAAACGACCACAGCGAGAATAATTGCCAAAGGGTTAAATTGTATCGGTTTAGATCAAAACGGTGGGCCTACAATAGAGCCTTGTGGGAAATGTTCGAATTGTACTGCAATTATTAAAGGCAACCATGTTGATGTAATGGAAATGGACGCCGCAAGTCGAACTGGTGTTGATGACATAAGAGAAATAATAGAAAGTATATATTACAAAGCTTCCTCAGGCCGCTTTAAGGTATACATAATCGACGAAGTTCACATGTTGTCTAATAACGCATTTAATGCACTGTTGAAAACACTGGAAGAGCCACCAGAACATGTAAAGTTTATTTTCGCAACAACTGAAATCCGGAAAGTGCCTGTAACAGTCCTATCCCGTTGCCAAAGATTTGATCTTAGAAGAATAGAGCCAGAAGAGATGATGGCACTGCTTCAGAAAATTGCAGGATCTGAAGGCGTAAACGTCTCTGAGGATGCTCTGCGAATGATAACTAGAGCTGCGGAAGGTTCTGCAAGAGATGCAACATCTCTTCTAGACCAAGCGATAA
This sequence comes from Rhodospirillales bacterium, assembly GCA_008081395.1. Taxonomy (GTDB): domain Bacteria; phylum Pseudomonadota; class Alphaproteobacteria; order Bin95; family Bin95; genus VMCJ01. The sequence continues at coordinate 7,890 of VMCJ01000008.1, forward strand.
GCCACGGTGGTGGCAGTAGCGATGCAAAGCATGTCAGAGCGATGCTTGGAATTGCAGACCGTGGCAGAGTATTGGACCTTTTCGAAATGATAATGCAGGGCGATGCAGCATCTGCCCTAAATGAACTTGGTTCACAATATTCAGATGGAGCAGATCCAATTGTAATTCTTAAAGATTTAGCAGAAATCACACATTGGATATCAGTTGCGAAGATAACGCCAGATATAAATGAAGACCCTACAGTAACGCCTGATGAGCGAATGCGCGGTGTAGAATTTTCAAAACTTTTATCTATGCGTGTGCTCACGAGAATGTGGCAAATGCTTATAAAATCTCTTGATGAGATTGCTGTTGCCCCAAGCCCGATAATGGCCGCAGAAATGATAATTATACGCCTCACACATGCGGCCGACTTACCTCCGACAGAGGATTTAATCAAGAAAATTGAGAGTAAATTGCAAGGGGCTAGCAAAGGAAAAAATTTAGAAACACCATCAAAGAATATGGGTGCGCACGTGAATAGTCACGAGATTTTTCAACCCAAACAGAATAACGCGTCCAACTTAAAAGTCGCTCCAGCTGCTGATGAAGGTATTGGGGTGCTTAGTTATACTAAATTCGAAGATATTCTAGAGTT
>VMCJ01000118.1 GCA_008081395.1 Rhodospirillales bacterium
TTAAGCACCCTCGGCGGACAAATGGTAAAAAAGCTTCAGCAGCTAGCCCTATGTCCGCTCGAAGAGAATGCGACATACTAAGATGCGTAGATTTATTCGTATTTATATGACATCAACGAGGGACAACTAACTTTTCCGATTACCCGCGCGCCAATTCTGTCGTGATATGTTTCACCGATGGCGTAAGAATACCCATGAAAAGAGCCTCTCGCTGACGACGATTGCTTTCAGAGCCAATCATATAACCACTAGCTCCAGCCTGGAGTGCTCCTGACTGCGCCGCTGACATCGCTAATTCTGCAACCTTAAGACGCGCTCGCAGGACATCTAGAAAAGCCCCTCTACTAGTGTCGCCTGACGATACTGCCAATTGTACAGCAGTCGCCTCCAATTCAGAGACGCGATCAAGGATCATATTGGGTGTTAAAGGCAGCCATTGAGCATTTCTGGCGGTTGCCACCTGCTTGACCATGTTGTTGGCGACGCCCCTGGCCAATCCAAGTCCCATTCCAAATTGCAGCAAGACAAACCCCTGCCTTATCTTGGGAATGAATTCTGCAACGTCTTCTGAAATAACTTCATCATTGGGTATAAATGTATCTTTAAGAAGGACCGTGTACGTGCCAGTGCCTTCAAGCGCAATAAATTCAGAAGAATGTGAGAGCTTAACCCCACTTGCATTTGCATTAACAACAGACATGACGCGCCTGCCGTCTGACAGTTCAAAAATGGCAGCAAAAATATTGTTAGGCCCTATATTTGATACCCACGGCAAACGACCAGAAACCTGATATCCGCCGGATACTTTTTCACCTCTAAGAGCCAATTTTTCTATGCCGGAGAAGGACTTCATTGGATTAGACAGGCCTGTCCCGCCAAGCTGCTCTCCTCCTGCAACTCGATCCAAGAGGCGCTTCCGCAGACCAGTATTCTCACTAGAAGCTAAATACCAAACCAGAGCATCTTGGCACCAAGTGCAGAACCCCGTCGACATGCAGACTTCACTGATTGTGGCCATATCAGCTACAGCGGCTGGCAAGCCCGTAGATGGTGATTGAACTGCATGCCTACTAAAGGCACCAGCCTCCCCCAATTCCCTAAGGGCACCTTCAGGATAATGGCCCTCACGGTCGATTTTTCTAACAATCGGATCGATTGCATCGCTTACAATCGACCTAATTTCTTTGGGGCCATCATTAACAGGCCTAACAGCGACTGCTACTGACATCTTGAGCCTACTTAGACGCTATTGAAATTGGGGTAGTGTTTTGAAGTGTGTTCAAAACGGGAGACCATTTTCTTACGTGTTGGATTACTTCGACCACCTCTTCTTCCGTCGCGCCATCTACATCCAACTTCACATTCATTCGGATTGATGAGAGGCCAGGATTTTTAGGCCTTAAATCACCCGTACCCCACACAGCCGTGATATTAATATCGCCTTCAAGTTCGACCTCAATGCCTTTAACCGTCCATCCACGAGCAACGGCATTAGCCTGCAAGCCAACTGATACGCACGTGCCAAGCGCAGCGAGTAGAGCTTCTGTCGGATTAGGTGCTGTATCGTCGCCCAGCAGACCAGGTGGTTCATCTACAATGTGAGGAGGCAAGTCCCGCACATAATTCAGGTGGCGAAATTTTTTTCCTTCAGCGACGGTTCTGCACTTTGCCGTGCGGACAACTGTATTGTCCGCCTTACCTTTTTGACTAAGCGCAGCGAGTGCATCTGCGTCAATCACATCAAATTCAGCGGTCCGTATCTGCTGCGCACTATTAGAAGTCATTTCGAAAACTCTCCAAGTATTATCGATTTTTAGGAAGAAGGAACCCAGCTCGCCCTTTTGAGCGCGCGGAGCAATACAAAGTCGAGGCCAAAACCAATTAGTCCAATTAACAAAATCAGAGCAGCCAGAACGTCGTAGGAAAGAGTGTCACGGGCATCATTGATGGCGTACCCCAGCCCGGAGGTGACACCTAGATATTCGGCAGGAACAAGAACAATCCAAGCAACTCCAAGAGCCAGCCTTATCCCTGTTAAAAGGTCCGGTATAACGGCTGGTAAAATAATTTGATGGATTATACCAACTCGGCTACCGCCGTGGCTTCTACCAACAATTATCCAAGCAGGGTCAACTCGTTTAACACCGGCAGCAGTCGCAAAAATGATCGGCCACACGGCGGCGGCTGCAATGAGGAATATTATTGCCGTATCCCACGTAGGAAATGCCAATACTGCTACTGGCATCCATGCTAGAGGCGAAATCATTCGTAAAAATTGAAATGGAACTTGCACTGATCGTTCGAGAATAGGGTACAACCCGATCGCCAAACCAATAGGCGCGCCGATCAAAAAGGCCGCAAAAAGGCCGCCTCCAACCCTCAGCAAACTAGGCCATGCCGCCTCTAGAGCTGCCCCCGAGGCCAACAGACCTTTTAAGGCAAACAGGGCAGCACCAGGCGCAAAGTCAGCAAATACCGAAAAGCTTGGAGAGGAAGCCATCGCCTGGCATCCAATCTGCCAAACGGCAAATAACGCTAAAAGGCCAACGAGGGGCGGTGCTAGCTGCCCAAACGCCAAGCCTCCAGCATAAAGCGGGGCCAGAACGCTATTGTCGGTATGTCTGACCACCTGTTTCACAGACTTAACAATTCTTTACGCTCGAAAGGAGCGGAAGCGTCAACGCTCGGGTCTAGTGTCCAGCTAGGGTTCTCTTGCAGGGCTTTACGCACAAAACGGTAATCAACCAAGTCGTTGGCTACAAATTCTGGATCCAAGTTGTCCAAGAATGTTGCGTCGCCAGACACAAGCGTTTTTGTCATAGCACCAATGATTAATTTGGTTGCTGAAGGATAGGGCCACGGCTGAAAATCAATGCGTCCATTGCCCCAGTCCCTGTGTTTAATAGCACCCTGTTGCACGTACTGGTCGCCATAATCGGTCATAGCCTTACGAACAACTGCTGCTGGCATTGGCAGCGCACCGCTACCATCCTTTGAGATAAGCTTCGCCACTTCAGACTTATTCTGGCTCGCGAATATCTGCGCCTTCACAATCGCATTGACTACTTTTTGGGTCCACTCGGGCCGCTCGACTGTGTCTGCTTGATGTGCAGCAACGACGCAGCAAGGGTGGTTCTTCCAAATATCCCCCGTAAAGCGCAGCATGCGCGCCTTCACCTTAAGCTCACCCAGTGCATTGAAGGGTTCAGCAACGATGTAACCGTCAATCTTCTTTGCGGCGAGGGCAAGCGGCATTTCAGGTGGGGGTAGGATCTGCAGGGCCACTTCATCCTTACCAACTGGCCCATTTGTGATCACAGGCTTTAGACCAACTTCGCGAAGTCCATACTGGAGCACTATGTTGTGCATTGAATACCAGTAGGGAACGGCAATTCGCGTACCGCCTAAACCAGCGAAGTCCTTAACGCCAGTATGCTCCCCCACAACTAAGCCAGAGCCGTTTGTGTGTGCCCAGGCAAGAATCTTCACCGGAAATCTGTTGTTGTACCGCATCCAAACTGGGATGGGCTTCAACAGGTGAACAAGATTAAATTTTCTAGCAGCAAAGCCTTCAACCAGTGAAGACCAGGAGCGGATAAGGACGGGCTTTTCGGATGCCAATCCTTCTTCTTTAAAAAATCCACCATAATGGGCAACTAGCAAGGCAGTTGCATCCGTAATTGGAAGATACCCAATGCGGACTACGTCATCCTGCTTATCACTTGCCCGTGCTGCTCCCGGGAACCCCATACTCATTGCAGCGGCCGCTAAACCGCCTTTAGCCAACAAATCAAGAGTTTCACGGCGGGTCCAATCACTTCTAGACCACTCGTACTTCCAAAGATCTTTGATGTCTTTATCAACCATTTTTATGTCCAGTCGATTTGGTTATGGCTTTGCTAAGGCTAGTTAAGCCGCATTTTTTAAGGGACTGAGGGATTGCACTTCAGCCACAGGGGTAAGAGCTAACTCACGATGACAAAGGGCACTGGCGTCGGATTTATCGTGCGTTACAAGGATTACTGTGACGCCCTTCCGCTCACTCACTTGCGCTATGTCATTGCGAAGGGTGGACCGCATCGCTGGGTCGAGGGCTGAAAAGGGCTCATCAAGGAGAAGAACTTTTGGATCATGCGCGAGTGCTCTCGCCAAGGCTACTCTTTGTTGCTGACCGCCAGAAAGCATGTGAGGCAAAGCATTCTCGCGGTCTGCAAGGCCCACCTGCGCCAACAAATCTGAAGCGCGCTCATTTCTCTGCGCCTTGGGAAAACCAGCAAACTTTAGGGCGAGACCGACATTTTCCATAGCCGAGGCCCAAGGGAGAAGGGCGGGGCGCTGCTGCATCAGGGCCACCGATGCAGAAGGCCCCGTTACGACAGTATTTCCAACACGCACCTCGCCTTTTGATGGCTGTATAAGTCCGGCAATGGTTAGAAGGAGGGAAGACTTCCCAACTCCTGATGGGCCAGTGATTGCTATCCGCTCCCCCGCTGGAATTTTAAAGCTGAGCTCACTAATGACGGCGCGACGGCCGCGCGACACCTCGAGGTTAGAAATTTCAATTGAGAGAGACATCAAGATCGCCGATCATTGAACAAATATAGAAATTATCGGCTTTTAATTGAACATATTTCTATTTATGGCTATAAAAACTTTTGTTTTTTGAACAATGTTTTGTTTTTGGATTTAAAAATGGAAACCAATAAATCAGAGCTTCTTAATGAAGGAATAACAATCGCGCTTGATGAAGCCGATTTCGCCCTTCTCCGCATTCTGCAGAAAGATGCCACACTTCCACTAGGACGGCTCGCCGATAAAGTTGGCTTATCGAAGACGGCCGTGTGGAACCGCATTCAGCGCTATCACGCCACTGGCGTGATTAATCGCCAAGTAGTGGTGGTTGATCCCAAGAAGGTAGGGATTTCAGAAACTTTCTTTGTCGCCGTTCGCACGAATAATCATAACGCCAAATGGTTCGCAGAATTTATAAAGATTATTTCAAAATTTCCCGAAATCACGGAAGCACACAGGATGGCGGGCCATATCGATTATTTCTTAAAAGTTCAGGTGAAATCCACTAGGGAATTCGACTTGTTCTACAAAAGCCTAGTGAAGGAAATCGACCTATTTGACGTCAATTCCAGCCTATCAATGGAAGTATTAAAAAATGAGACTGCACTTCCGCTATAACCTAAAATTTGTAATTAGGCGCAAAACTCTGCAGCCATACCCTATTATCAGTACTCAGCCGAAGGTCTGGTTAACCGCTATCCATCACTCATTTTTAAAGCAGCTATAAATGCACTTTGAGGTATTTCTACCTGCCCAAATGCACGCATGCGTTTCTTGCCTTCCTTCTGCTTTTCCAAAAGCTTCTTCTTGCGCGTGATGTCGCCGCCATAGCACTTGGCAGTAACGTCCTTGCGCATTGCTGAGACAGTTTCTCTGGCTATTACCTTGCCTCCAATGGCAGCCTGCACTGCTATTTTGAAAAGTTGCCTCGGGATTAAATCTTTTAGCCGCTGACAAAGGGCGCGGCCTCTAGATTCTGCTTGAGAGCGGTGCACGATCGCTGCCAAGGCCTCAACTGGTTCGTTATTAACGAGGATCGACATCTTAACCAGGTCGCCTTCCTCATACCCATCAATTTGGTAGTCGAAACTGGCGTAACCTCGGCTGATAGATTTCAGACGATCATAGAAATCAAAAACCACTTCATTGAGTGGCAGGCGATACACCAACATCGCCCTTTCGCCGACGTACGTAAGCTCTTTCTGGATCCCTCTGCGCTCTTCACACAGTTTTATTACGCCGCCCAAGTGTTCATCAGGCAGCATGATTGTCGCCGTAATCCAGGGTTCTTCAATCATCTCTATTTTGGTGACGTCTGGCATATCGGCGGGATTATGGAGCTCGATAATTTCGCCCTTCTGCATGTGTATTCGATATACGACAGAGGGGCTTGTCGCGATCAAGTCTAGGTCAAATTCGCGATCAAGACGCTCTTGAATGATTTCCAAGTGAAGAAGGCCAAGAAAACCGCAACGAAAACCAAAACCGAGAGCCGCTGAACTTTCCGTTTCAAATTCAAAGCTCGCATCATTTAGGCGCAGCTTTGCGAGACTTTCGCGAAGGCTCTCGAAATCGGCGGCATCGGCCGGAAAAAGACCGCAGAAGACTACGGGAAGATTTGGCTTAAAACCTGCCAGCGGCTTATCGGCAGGCTTTCTGTCATTAGTGATGGTATCGCCAACAGAACAATCGGCAACTGCCTTAATCGAAGCGGATACATAACCCAGCTCACCGGGGCCAAGGCTGTCACGCTTTGTGCGCTTAGGCGTGAATACGCCAACTTCATCGACTTCATATGCGGCACCATTCGCCATCATGCGAATGCGCATACCCTTTTTGACTTCGCCGTTAATGACACGAACGAGGGTGACAACGCCGAGATACTGATCATACCAACTATCAACTAAAAGTGCCTGCAGAGGCTCTTCTGTTTCGCCAACTGGCGGCGGCATTTGTTTAACAATGGCTTCAAGAACTTCAGGTACGCCAAGACCAGTCTTTGCCGATATTTCAATTGCCTCAGACGCATCGAGGCCTATCACTTCCTCAATTTGCGCCTTCACTCGTTCCGGATCCGATGCAGGCAAATCTACCTTGTTGAGTACAGGGACAATTTCTAAGTCGTTTTCCAAAGCCAAATAAACATTTGCAAGCGTCTGCGCTTCGACACCCTGCGTCGCATCTACTACAAGCAGGGCACCTTCACACGCTGCGAGGCTGCGACTTACCTCATAAGTAAAGTCGACGTGTCCGGGTGTATCAATCAGGTTGAGCTCATACTCATTGCCGTCGTTTGCAGTATATTTTAGCTGAACTGTCTGCGCCTTGATGGTGATGCCACGTTCACGTTCCAGATCCATCGAGTCGAGGACCTGTTCTTGCATTTCGCGGTCCGTCAGACCACCGCACGTTTGTATTAGCCTATCAGCCAACGTCGACTTGCCGTGGTCGATGTGGGCAATGATTGAAAAATTACGGATGTGGCTAAGGTCAGTCATGGCCGTGCCGGTTCATTCTTTTCTGGGAATTAGATTGGTGATCTAGCGCAGTCTGGAGCTGAAGGGAATACGCGGATTGCAGTATCAGCAAAAATTAAATCGTCGAAGCATTGTTTTTAAACGTTTGATGTTTTGCATAAACTATTTAAACCTAAATTAGTTTTCTAATCGAAGCGTTCTGGCTGATACGGCTTGTTCGCAGAAATTCTTAAGGATTGTCTCATGAGCAAATTGCCTGACTACACCCCACCCAAGGTTTGGAAGTGGGAAAATGAAAATGGTGGTCAGTTCGCCAATATTAATCGTCCAATTGCTGGACCAACACATGAGAAGGAGCTCCCAAGAGGCAAGCATCCACTCCAACTTTACTCATTAGCCACGCCAAACGGCGTAAAAGTAACTGTGATGTTGGAAGAACTTTTAGCTGCAGGATATTCTGAGGCTGAATACGACGCCTGGCTTATCACAATCCGTGAAGGTGAACAGTTTGGCTCTGGATTTGTTGGGATCAATCCAAACTCTAAAATTCCAGCTTTGATGGATTACTCAACGGCAAAGCCAACACGAGTATTTGAATCCGGCTCAATCCTCCTATACCTCGCTGAAAAATTTGGAGGAGCATTTCTCCCTAAAGACCCCGCTGATCGGGCTGAGTGTCTCTCATGGCTTTTCTGGCAGATGGGTAGCGCTCCTTATCTTGGAGGGGGATTTGGACACTTTTACGCCTATGCTCCTGTCAAAATTGAGTACTGCATCGATCGCTTCACGATGGAGACCAAGCGACAACTGGATGTTCTAAACCGCCATCTCGAAAATAATAAATTCATGTGCGGTGATGAATACACAATTGCTGATATGGCCATCTGGCCGTGGTACGGAGCTGCTGTTTCAAACAGCATCTACGAAGCAGCTGAGTTCCTTGATGCAAAAATATACACCAATGTAATTCGTTGGGCCGGAGAAATTGCAGACCGGCCTCAGGTAAAACGTGGACGGATGGTTAACCGTGCTACAGGTCCTCTCGAAAAACAACTCAGAGAGCGTCATGACGCCAGCGATTTCGAGACAAAAACCCAGGATAAATTGGAGTCCCAAAAGGACTAATCTTGGAAGCCTTTGAAATTGTCCTTCTTGCTGTAGCCGCTTTTTCAACCTCGGCACTGACTGCTGTCGTTGGTGCTGGGGGCGGAACGGCACTTATTGCTTTGATGCTCCTGATTATGTCTCCTGCCGCCGCCATCCCGGCACACGGCGTAGTACAACTTGCATCAAATGTAACGCGCTCCTGGCTTTTGCGGCAGCATATGGCCTGGCCAATTATCTGGCGCTTTGCACTTCTTTTACCATTTGGCGTTGTTCTCGGGCTTTGGTTATTTCAAGGTTTGCCTGCAGCTGTCATCCAGCTTTTGATAGGCAGCTTTGTTCTTGTTACACTTG
>VMCJ01000174.1 GCA_008081395.1 Rhodospirillales bacterium
CTGCTTTTTTAGCAGTAATGCCTTCTAAGGCTCAGTCTGTTCGGGAAACAACTCGCGTTTTTCAAGATTGGCGAGAGGGCTGTGAGGCCAGGACAGATACCAATGAAGTTTGCTTCATATTTCAACGACTGTCTTATCAAGATAGGCCTGCAGCAAATATTATGGTGGGCTTTAAGTTGGGGCAGACGGTGCCAATCGCGGTAATCAACCTACCTCTTGGCGCAATATTATTGCCTGATGGCCTTCGAATTAAGATTGATCAAGGTATCGATGGCTGGGCTCCCTTTCGCTTTTGCGACCAACTTGGGTGCCATGTTGAAATGGAAATTGAAGACAAGCTTTTTGAGGCGATGAAAAACGGATTAAAAGGCGTTCTAGCATTCAGGGACTTAAACGGTCGGGAAATTGAAGTTTCTTTATCACTTCGCGGTTTTACTGCTGGTCTTAAAGCCATACAGCGCTGAATTGGCGCCAGATGAGACAAACTCAATTTTTAGCTCAGTAGTTTCGTAAGATATTATTCCGAACTAAGCTTTCTCATGTCCAACGGACAAAGAGGAAAGCCATGAGCACAAACCATGATGCCATCGTAGTGGCTGCTCAACCTGAAGCAGCCGAGGCAGGAGCTAGAGTACTCATGCGTGGTGGCAATGCCGTTGACGCTGCCATGACTGCAGCTTTAGTTCAGGGCGTTGTTGACCCTCAAATGTGCGGTATTGCTGGGTTTGGCTGTGCGCACCTGTACCTTCCGAAAATTGGCGTGCACGAGTGCATTGATTTTCACGGAAATACTCCCCTAGCAGCAAAACCGGAAATGTGGGCCAACCTAATTACAGGAGAAACACGAGATGGCTTTGGCTTTATTTTAAAAGGCCTCGTCAACGACTTGGGCTATCAGGCAATCACCACACCGGGAAGTCTTAAGGCTTATCATGCTGCAGTAGAAGATTATGGGACATGGGATTGGGCCGACATCTGTCAGCCTGCAATCACTCAAGCACAGAAAGGTTTTGTTGTCCGACCTCATGTTCACTTCTGGTGGACGCAAGGGGCTGCATTTGGACGGGCTGAGGTGTCAGATCGGTTAAAATTCTCAGCTACCGGGCGCGAAATCTATTTTCGAGCTGATGGAACTCTAAAACGTGTTGGTGACCTTATTACTAATCCTGATCTTGCCAAAACCCTTGAAAGAATTGCCAAGGGCGGTTCTGCCGTTTTTTACGAAGGTGAAATTGCTGAGGAAATTGACTCGGATATGAGGGCAAATGGCGGGCTTTTGCGAAAGGAAGATCTGGCCAAATACACCCTAGTACGCGGCGACCCAATTTGGACCAATTATCGTGACTACAGGATTGCATCTAACAGCCCTCCTGGCGGAGGTATTCAACTTCTAGAAATGTTAAATATTCTAGAAAATTTTGACTTGGCAGAGATTGGCCATAACGAGCCTGAATATATAAGAATTCTGGTTGAAGCCATGAAGCAAGCTACAATTGATAAAGATGCTTTTGTTGGTGACCCTGCATTTGTTGAAGTCCCCATTGAACATTTACTTTCAAAAAAATATGCGGCGGAAATCGCACACCGCATTCGTCAAAGAGAGAAGGCAGAGGTAGAGCGCTATCAGGGTGGTTTAGAAGAAAGCCGAGATACCACTCACATTGTTGTTCGCGACCGTGATGGCAATATTGTAACTATGACTCATTCGCTTGGGATGCCTTCCGGTGTGATCACAGATGGACTTGGTTTTATGTACAACGGCTGCATGGGTGTATTTGACCCGAGACCCGGCCGTGCAGGATCTGTAGCTCCAGGAAAAAGCCGCTTCTCCTCTCTCTGTCCAACCATTGTATTTGATGGAGACAGACCCGTGATTGCTCTAGGTGCTCCTGGAGGCACCCAGATTGCGATGGGCGTTATGCAAACAATTTTAAATATGCTCGATTTCAAAATGTCGCCTGTTGAGGCAGTCTCCGCTCCAAGAATTTCTGCTACAAGCAACGTGATCGATATTGCCAACCGAATCCCAAATTATGCCATTGAACCACTAGAAGCAGAGGGCTATCAGGTTCAAAGATCACCACTAACATTTGCCTTTTCTGCTCCCCACGCAATTGACTTTTACCCTAATAAAAAACTTCGTGGAGGAGGAGACCCTAGTCACGATGGCGCTGCTTTGACTGTTCGTCAGGGTAGTATGCAATGAGCGAAGAAATAATCTGGGCGAGTGCCACAGAGATAGCAAAGCGCATAGCAAGTCGTGATATTTCTCCCGTGGAGGTTATGGCGGCAACTTTAAAACAAGCGCACCTCGTTCAAGAAAATTGCAATGCCTTCATCACCATTGATGAAGAACAGGCAATGGCCAGGGCGCGCGAAGCAGAAAATGAAACACCGAGAGGTTCTCTGCACGGTGTGCCCATTTCTGTGAAAGATTTATGTAACACTAGAGGTCTTCGTACTACTTTCGGCAGCCAAGCTTTTAAAGATAACATTCCAACGGCAGACTGCGTCGCAGTTGCTCGCCTTAAGGCAGCAGGTGCCATTGTCTTCGCAAAAACAACAACGCCAGAATTTGGGCATAAACCACTGACAGAAGCACCCATTTTTGGCCGAACTCTGAATCCCTGGGATCGCACACGTACGACCGGTGGCTCATCTGGGGGATCCGGGGCAGCAGTAGCTGCAGGAGCTGGATCGCTTGCTGTGGGCACGGATGGAGGCGGGTCAACCCGTATCCCGGCAGCAGCCTGCGGAGTCGTCGGCATGAAGCAAAGCTTAGGGGTAGTTCCTCATGATCAGACACCGGATGTCTTTGGCCTATTAGCCTATGTTGGCCCAATGGCGCGGACGGTGGCTGATGCTGGACTAATGTTGGAAGCGATGGCTGGGCCAGATTCCAGTGATCCACATTCATTAGGCCGAGATCTCCAAGGAATACAAAAAGCAGCATCCCAACCCTTGGATCTAAGAGGCGTCAAAATTGGCTGGCGAACTCATTTGGGGAACTCACTAGTTGACAGAGAAACTCTCTCTGCTTTTGAGGCTAGCTTAAAAACTTTGGAAGATCTTGGCGCTACTCTCATTGAAAGGGATGATCCTTTCGAAAACACGCTATCGGTTTGGGGGCCTCTCACTTTTTCTATTTGGGCATGTCGCTTTGCACAAATAGAAGAAAAGATAGGAGAGGAAATGAGCGATACTCTTCGTTATTGGATGAATGAAGGTCGAAACTACGGGGCCGTTGACGTGCAGAGGGCAATGGAAACCCGCACTCTTTTATACCGCCAGATACAATCTTGGTTTTCCGAGATTGATTTTCTCGTCACTCCTACACTTGCCTGTCCAGCTTTGCCTGCTGACCAGAGCCCATTTGATCCCGTTATGATTAATAATAACGAAGCTGGAGGTCTTAGAGATGGTTGGTATCCATATACCCATCCATTTAACTTGAGTGGACACCCGGCTATCACTCTGCCAAATGGGTTTACAAGAGACGGCCTCCCAACTGGCGGGATCCAGTTTGTGGGACCCTGGCTGTCAGACACACGGCTTCTGGAATTGAGTGCTGCCTATGAAGGAGCAGCCGGCATTTCGATACGCAGGCCAAGCTTTTCCTAGGTTTCCTCAAGATACTTCGTCTAGAAAAGCAGTGACCGCCTCTATAAATACGTCATTCTTGTCGCCAGCAACCATATGACCCGCAGCAGCTACATCCACAAATCGAGCGTTTGGAGCAAGATCCACAAATTCTTGAGCAGTTTCTGGAGTAACCAAATCTGATTTTCCGCCTCGAACAAGCAGTGCGGGCATTGCTAGTCGACGCGTCGCTTCCCTCATTCTAGCAGGATCGCGATCTTCCATTCGTGTATCAATGTCCGTCATAAAGCCTGGATCCCAGTGCCAATACCAACGACCATCATCACGCCGCCTGAGATTTTTTTCCAAACCTGCAGTAGATTTGGGGCGGGGGCGATCCGGAAGGTAAGATGCAACGTAGTCCGCAGCCTCATCGAGGTCTGCAAAACCAACATGCATTCGTGCTTGCATAAAGCTGATTATGCGTTCAACACCTGCGCGTTCAACGGTTGGAGTTATATCCACAAAGATCACAGCACTTGCAACATCGGCAGGCCTCTGCGCCTCTCCAGCTCCAAGCATAGAAGCCAAGCCACCTAATGATGCGCCAACGACTGCTGGCGGCTGCTGCATAGAGGCAGTAACAGCACGCATATCTCTAGCAAAGTCATCAATCTTATAAACACCACTTGGAGCCCAGTCGCTCTCACCATGGCCTCGCTGATCTAAGGCAATTGCCCTCCAGCCCCGTTGCGCAAGCGACTTAGCTGCAGCTCCCCAAGCATGTTTGGTTTGACCTCCCCCATGTAGAAGCAAAACAGGGCGTCCATTTTGTGGTCCCAGGGCCTCGCCGCGCAGAACAACACCATCACCCATTAAATATTCAACATGTTCGACTTTCATCGAATTGGCTTTGGCAATGTGATTCCATATTCGATAGCTAATGGTTCGAGTGCTGGAATTATGGATGGGTGCAGGGCAACTCCATTTGCCAATGCTGCACGTTTCCTCGCCAGAGCACCATCCCCAGGCATGCGGGCTGGAGGATCTCCAGGGGCCGTACGAGCTTCTCGACAGGCCTTAGAAAGCCAACCAGCTTCCCGTTCAAATGCCTGGCGACCGCCGAAGGCCTCAGGATCGATACACTGAACGTAAACGGAAGCCCCCCATTGGGTAGAACCGTCTGCACGCCCATAACCGCCAAGACCGGAGGTTAATGCTTCAGCCATAAGAGCTAAACCAAAGCCTTTATGACCTCTGTCTAAACCACCAAGAGGCAGAAAGGCTCCAGGAGGATCAGTGAAGAGTTCTTCTGGATCATCAGTTGCCTTACCGTCAGCAGTTATGAGCCATTCACCAGGCAAGCGAAGCCCAGCAGACTTCTGCCGCATAGCGAGACCCATTGTGGTGCCAGACGCCGAAATATCTATCAGAACTGGGTCACCATCAGTCGGATATCCAAAAGCTATAGGATTCGGTGTAAACAGCGGTTCGGTGGCTCCATAAGGTGCCACCGCCTTTACAGAGGGGTCTGATGAAACGAGCATAACTGCGAGGCCTTGCTCGGTTGCGATTGGGAGAAAAGTCGCTAGGCAGGCAATATGATGGGATCGTCGGATAGTGATGGCTGCTAGCCCGTGCTCTTTGGCCCGTCGTGCTGCCTCATCTACAGCCTTCCATGCCAACCAGACACCCGATCTGTAGCCCCCATCCCAAACAGCAGCCACGGTCTTATCGGAAATAACCTCTACATCGCCATCTGCTGGCATATTTCCTTGCTTGAGATCCTTTAGATACCCTGCGGCTTGAGCGAGGCCATGTGTATCATGGCCCATTAGGTCGCCCTCAACTAAATATCTTGCGACAATCCTTGATCGGTCTTCAGGCATTCCAGCAGCAACGAATAAAGTAGTAGCAAAGGATTCAAGATCCTCTGCAGAGTACAGAACATTAGTCATAGATTTGTCTGTCCTTATGGTGCAACGACGACCTTAAGCGGCGTCCTCAAGAATCATCTCAGCGCCTTTTTCAGCGATCATAATTACCGGCGCATTGGTGTTCCCAGAAACTAGGGTTGGCATTACCGAGGCATCAACAACGCGGAGTCCATCCAGACCCTGCACTTTAAGGCGATCATCAACCACGGCCATTGGATCATCACGCCGGCCCATCCTGCAGGTCCCAACAGGATGAAATATTGTAACACCGTTTGATCGAGCTACATCCAGCAATTCATCATCGGTATGAGCCCCTCTGGCCGGCGATAATTCTTCGCGTATGTGCTTGGCTAGAGATGGTGCCGCAACAATTTTGCGAACGATGTGCATTCCGGCCACAATTGCTTGCTGGTCTATTTCATCAGAAAGAAAGTTGGGGCGTATTGCTGGTGGCTCTCTGTAGTCTTTTGACTTGATGTGTATTGTGCCTCGGCTTTCTGGCCTATTTTGGTTAGGAGCAAACGTTATTCCGGGGAAATCATCTAGAATACGCTTGCGAACATCTTTGAAAGAAGCATGCGTGGCTCGAATTTGAAGATCCGGGACCTCCAACTCAGGACGAGATCTTACAAAGCCATTTAAGAGTCCCGCGGGGACGGCAAGAACGCCCTTGCGAGTAAACGCATACTTAACCAGTTCCTTAGCGAGCGAAAGACCTTTGGTCTGCTGGTTGAAGGAGGGAAGACCTTCAAACCTCCAAACCATACGAACTAACATGTGGTCGCGATAATTTTCACCCACCCCCAAAGATTCATGGCGAACCTTCACTCCATGCTGGCCCAAAATGTCCGGCCTACCAATACCAGATAATTCTAGAATTTGGGGTGATTGCACAGCCCCCGCAGCAAGAATTACCTCTCGCCCCGCTTTCGCCAGTTTTTTATTTCCCTTGCAGTCGTAGGTAACTCCCGTTACGCGCCGCCCCTCAATTTGTAACTCTGTGACAAACGCATGTGTTTCAATCCGGAGGTTTGGCCTATTTTTAACTGGATCTAAAAATGCCTTGGCTGCAGACCAGCGCCTCCCTCTCTTTTGAGTCACTTGATAATAAGAGAAACCTTCTTGATCACCCTTATTATAGTCATCGGTAAGCTTAAAACCCGCTTCGACAGCCGCCTTTAGAACCTGATCAAGCATTGGATAAGTTTCGGTCAAGTCGGCAACGTTTAATTCCCCCCCACGGCCACGCCATGGAGTGGCTTCAGATGCACCCTCTCTGTTTTCCGACTTTATGAATAGAGGCAACACATCATCCCATGACCATCCACGGCAACCCATTTGGGCCCAATCATCATAGTCGCGGGCCTGGCCCCTGACATAAACCATTCCATTTATTGAAGATGAACCGCCAAGTGCCTTTCCACGAGCAATTGGTAATTTTCGATTTTTTGTTCCTTCTTCAGGCTCAGATTCAAACGCCCAATTGTAACGGGGGTTATTCATCGTTTTAACGAAACCAGCAGGGATATGGATAAGGGGATGACTATCTTTACCACCAGCTTCAAGCAGTAAAACTCTATTGGTTGGGTCCGCTGTCAGACGATTTGCGAGTACACACCCTGCTGAGCCGGCTCCAATAATTATGTAGTCGAAGACATCCATAGCACTGCACCTGCACAAACTTTTAGAAAATGGCGACCCCGGCAGGATTCGAACCTGCGACCGCGAGCTTAGAAGGCACGTGCTCTATCCAGCTGAGCTACGGGGTCTGTAGCTGGAGGGTAAAAGTTCCCTACCAGCGAAAATTGTCTGAGTAACTCTTCACCTTAGGCAAACGCTGCTTTGGTTCCCGAACAACGTAAGAAATATTTCGGCCCTCAGCGTAAGCAATTGCCTCTTCTTTACTGTCAAAACGAAGTTGCACCTGGCGACGAGTGTCTCCTGAACCTATCCAACCCATCAATGGCTCCGCTCTTCGAGCTTCAGATGGTTCCCACTCTAAGACCCACGATTTAGTCTTAGCTCTGCCTTGCTGCATAGCAGTGCGTGCTGGCTGAAAGATTCTTGCTGTAGCAGTCATTTTGGCTCGTTTCCCAGCCTCTCAATCTTAATATCTTCACCTTTTTACTCATAAACCGTAGTGGGCGAAAGACTTCTAATGCGAGGAGCAAAGGAAATTATGTCTCGGTGTATTAAAGCTCCAATCCGAAGGGGTACAGGTATGCACCGAAAGCTTTTTGTATTTCCCGTCTATACTGCTGGTGATTATAAGTAATTAAGAGAAGAATAAAGGCTAGGATTAGGCTAAGCAGGGACAGAGAAGTCAGGATGAGAGCTGTTGTTTGTACCGCCCTGGGTGGTCCTGAAAATCTTGAGGTAATCAGCAGGCCGGCCCCAAAAAACCCAGGCTTGAATGAGGTTTTAGTTCAACAGCGAGCATGGGGCGTCAACTACGTTGATGCTCTTATGTGCCGTGGTGGATATCAACTAAAACCTGACCCACCTTTCATTCCAGGTTTAGAAGCTGCTGGCGAAATCGTGGCCGTTGGCCCCAATATAGAGGGTTGGAAAATTGGAGATCGTGTCATCTCGCACCACCGACCAGGTGGATTTCAAGAGATGCATATTCTTACAGCTGACGAATTGTGGCCTGTGCCTTCTGTTATGAGTTTTGAGGAAGCTGCGACTTTCCGGTCTGCCGCGATGACGGCCTACCACAGCCTTGTAGATAGAGGCAGGCTAGAAAATGGTGAAATAGTCTTAATTCATGGTGCTACTGGTGGCGTTGGACTTGCTGCCGTCCAACTC
>VMCJ01000114.1 GCA_008081395.1 Rhodospirillales bacterium
GATAATCCAATCATTTTTGTCACACCCGAGTTTGAAGAACAAACAGGCTATTCGTCTAAAGAAGCTGTAGGAAGAAATTGTAAGTTCTTGCAGGGTCCAGAAACAGACCAAAACGCAATTGCGGCCATCCGTCATGCAATCGCCGCGCAAGCCCGCATAGAAATCGATATCGTTAACTACAGAAAAGACGGTGTAAGATTTCTAAATAGACTGAGGATTAGGCCAATTTATGATGATGTTGGTCGTTTGATGTATTACGCTGGCGTCCAAAACCCTATCGGGTGACGTGCAATGGAATCGGACATATCTTTATCGATCATTGATGACGCGATCACAGTTAAAAATAAAAATACGACCGTGGGTTATGCACGTTTTTCCCGTGATCAGAGGTTGTTAGAATATATTTTTGTAAACCCTGCCTTTAGGCGTAAGGGGTATGGGAAGTTGTTAGTTAGGCATATAGAAAGCGAAATAGGCGGCCAGATTGTTCCTGCGCCTCCTCTGTCAAAGATGGGATTGAAATTCTTTAGTGCCGTAAGGGGTTAACGCGAAACATTTTCATTCTAGATCTATGTCGCGGATACGTGCACCGCGACGCTCAGCTGTTTTCGCCGAGTCAACGAGAGACGTTAGGTCTGTTTCGGCCAATTGAATTCGTCTCCGCACTGTTTCAGCGGCTCTGGCAATTGCAGCCACATCAGTGACTAATGCCTGCGCTTCGGCTTGAAGTTTAACGGACTCTTCTTTCATCCGAACATCTTTCATAATGGCCCGAATTGTATTCAAGAGAGCCCATATCGTGGTTGGCGAGACGATAAAAACTCTTTTTCTGTAACCTTCTTCAACAGCGGAGGACGAGTGCGCGTGGAGTTCAGCAAAAACTGCTTCACTTGGCACAAACATTAATGCGCAATCGGAGGTTTCATTTGGGACAATATATCGGTCCGCAATGTCAGTTATGTGTTTTGTCACATCACGTTCAAATGACTTTCTTGCAGAATTTTTAGCTGAGGAATTGTCTGCAGCTAAAATAGCCCGGTAGCTCTCGAGAGGAAATTTACTATCAACAGCGATTGAGCCTGGTGGATGGGGTAGAATCAATAAAGCGTCTGCTCTTCGTCCATTTGAGAGTGTGGCTTGCTCTTTGAATGCACTAGCGGGCAGCGCATCGCGAAGGAGGTCCCCTAACCTAGCCTCGCCAAAAGCACCGCGCGCCTGTTTGTCACTAAGAGTGCGTTCGAGACCAGTAATTTGCCCAGACAAGGCGGCTAAATTTGCTTGTGCGGCATCGATCCGTCCTATTCGCTCTGCGAGTCCGGCGACGGCAATCTCTGTAGCCGATCGATTTTTGTCAAAAGTCATATCAAGCTGATAGGCAATAGTGTTTAGACGGTTCTCTAAAGCCTCTTCAAGCTCAGTTAGTTTTCTGTCCAGGTGATTATTTTGAATGCGAGGTGCAGAAAAACGCGTCAGCAGCCAGATGCAAACAATTATGAATCCCGCAAATATCATAAATTCGAATGGGGACTGGTCTTCCAGCCATTGGCGGATGAAATTTACCACTATGTTACCTAATGAGCTTCAATCCATATTTATTGGTATAGCGGAAGCAGGGCTTTGCTGGAATCCCACTGGATGTGTATCACTCTGAGCCCTAACTTTTATTATTACACAGTGAAATGTGTCTTTGGATCATACTCAAGTTGCAAGCACCTCAAGTATGTGACACACCCAAGGTGTACAATCCATGTGAAGCGAGGAGTCGAGTCAGATAATGAGAGCTACAGCATCTGTTCAACCTTTCCCAGATGGCTTTTTCGAAACTGGACTTTCGGCAGCAGATCCTGAATTGAGTGTGGCCATTCGAAAAGAACTTGGTCGCCAGCAGGATCAGATTGAACTCATCGCAAGCGAAAATATTGTCTCTCGAGCGGTACTGGAAGCTCAAGGGAGCGTCCTCACAAATAAATATGCGGAAGGTTATGCTGGCCGAAGATATTATGGCGGATGTGAATTCGTAGATGTGGCGGAAGAACTTGCCATCGAGCGAGCAAAACGACTTTTCGGCTGCACTTTTGTGAATGTACAACCTCATTCTGGAGCTCAAGCTAACCAAGCTGCGTTTTTGGCTATGCTTGAGCCAGGTGATACCATTATGGGAATGTCGCTAGCTGCTGGCGGTCATCTTACCCATGGTGCAGCACCAAATCAGTCGGGTAAATGGTTCAATGCCGTACAATACGGCGTGAGAAAAGAAGATGGTTTTATAGATTACGATGAGGTCCAAGTATTAGCTGAAGAAAACAAACCTAAACTGATTATCGCAGGTGGATCAGCTTACCCGCGCATCATAGATTTTGAGCGCTTTCGTGCCATCGCCGATAGCGTTGGTGCAAAGTTAATGGTTGATATGGCTCACTTTGCAGGTCTGGTAGCAGCTGGTGTTCATCCAAGTCCGCTTCCGTTTGCTGATATAGTAACTACCACTACGCATAAGACATTGCGTGGGCCGCGCGGTGGAATGGTGCTGTCGAACGATGAGGCTCTTGGAAAAAAAGTTAATTCCGCGGTATTTCCTGGACTTCAAGGCGGGCCTTTGATGCATGTAATAGCTGCAAAGGCTGTTGCTTTCGGAGAAGCTTTGCGTCCTGAGTTTGTTACTTATGCCGAAAATATTGTTGCCAACGCCAATGCACTTGCAACCACGTTGAAAAGCAGAGGTTTAGATATCGTGTCGGGAGGGACGGATACGCACTTGATGCTGGTTGACCTCCGGCCACTAAACCTAACAGGGAAAGATGCAGAGGCGAGCCTTGAGCGAGCAGCGCTTACTTGCAATAAAAACGCCATCCCGTTTGACCCCGAAAAGCCAGCCATAACCTCGGGACTGCGTCTTGGCACGCCAGCGGGTACGACACGCGGATTTGGGGTAGATGAATTTACCATGATCGGTCAAATTATTGGTGACGTACTTGCAGAGCTATCAAAGTCGAAAGACAATAATGAAGCTGCCGAGGCAGTTGCCAGGGATAAAGTTAAGGGTTTGTGCCGTAACTTCCCAATTTATCAAGGGTTTTAGAACTCAATATGCGTTGTCCCTTCTGCAGTCATCCTGATACCCAAGTAAAGGATTCCCGCCCCACCGAAGATAATTCGGCTATTCGCAGGCGTCGTTCTTGTACTGAATGCGGGGCTCGTTTCACTACATTCGAGCGTGTTCATCTTCGCGAATTAACGATTATTAAGTCTTCTGGACGGCGTGAGACTTTTGATCGTGATAAGATTGAGCGATCAATACGCATAGCGCTTCGCAAGCGTCCTGTTGAGGAAGAGCGTGTTGCACGTGTTGTTACTTCAATGGTGCGCAGACTAGAAACCATGGGGGAAACAGAAATCCCTGCCGCAACGGTGGGCGAGGTAGTTATGGAAGCTCTTAGATCACTAGACTCTGTTGCGTATGTAAGATTTGCTTCTGTTTATCGGAATTTCCGTGAAGCAAAAGACTTTGAGGACTTTATTGGCGGCCTCGACGAGGATGTCGAATAACAAGTTTAGCTCGGCCGATAAGGGCCACATGGCGACTGCTCTTGCATTAGGGCGTCGTGGCCTTGGCCGTGTTTGGCCAAATCCTGCAGTTGGGTGTGTCATTGTCGACAGTCATGGTGCTGTAGCCGGTCGCGGCTGGACACAACCTGGTGGTCGTCCGCATGCAGAAACTGAGGCATTGCTGCGCGCCGGAAAGCGGGCGAGAGGTGGCACCGCTTACGTGACGCTAGAACCCTGTAGTCATTTTGGAAAAACGCCCCCTTGTGCCGAATCTTTAATTTCAGCTGGTATCAGCCGAGTTGTTGCTGCTCTTTTAGATCCAGATGAGCGCGTAGCAGGGCAAGGCTTCCAAACGCTGGAAAAAGCGGGCGTGAAGGTCGAGCAGGGATTGTCTGAGCATGCAGCACGTTTCGACCAAGCAGGATTTTTTTCTCGAGTTTTGCATGGCCGTCCGATGATAGCACTGAAGACAGCAATGAGCCTCGATGGAAGAGTGGCTACACTGACAGGAGATAGTAAGTGGATTACTGGACCGGAATCCAGACGACATGGTCATCTCCTTCGCGCCAGTCATGACGCTATATTAATTGGAGTTGGGACAGCAATTGCTGACAACCCGCGCCTTGATTGTCGCATTTCTGGTTTTGATAAGGCTTCCCCTGTTCGTATTATTTTGGACTCACAGCTCAAGTTAGCAAATTACACTGAACTCGATGTTATTGCTCGAGCAAAAAATCAGAAAACATGGGTGTTCACAGTCTCAAAAGATAAAAATCGGATATCGAAGTTAGAGGCTTTGGGTGTGCAGGTATTTCAAATATCTTCAACTAATTCTGGCCATGTAGATGTAAAAGCTGTTTCAGCCGTATTGGCTGAGCAAGGAATAACACGGCTACTGATAGAAGGGGGCGCATCTGTTGCGACGTCTTTTCTTTCAAATAGACTGGTAGATCGAGTTCATGCTTTTCGAGCTCCTCAAATTATTGGAGCTGATGGACTTGCGGCGATAGGTCCTCTGGGGCTAGCTCGTGTAGCGGATGGCCCTAGATTTATAAGGTGTGATACCCAAATTATAGAAGATGACTGCGTAGACCTCTATGTGGTTTCAGAATAGGAATTTTTAATGTTTACGGGGCTAGTCTCCGACGTTGGCCGCGTCGAAAAAATAACACGTGACGAAACAGGCGTTCGTATCATTGTTGCGACTGTTTACGATACCAGCACAGTTGAGATTGGCGCCTCAATTGCTCTTTCTGGTGCATGCCATACTGTCACGGAAATAGCTCCCAGCAAGCTCGCCTTCTTTAGTTCAAACGAAACTCTTGCGCGTACAACTTTGGGCAGTTGGACTGAGGGAACCCGGATCAATTTAGAGAGATCATTGACTTTAGGCCAAGAGCTTGGGGGCCATATTGTATCGGGACACGTAGATGGTGTTGGAGAAGTTCAAGACATCAGGCAAGATGGCGACGCATGGCGGATTTTCTTCTTAGCTCCAAAACCTCTACTTAGATTTATCGCAGAGAAGGGTTCGATTGCCGTTGATGGGGTGTCACTTACCGTAAACGGCGCTGATAACGATAGTTTTCATGTCGCCATTATTCCGCACACCATGGAGCATACTGCTTTTGGTGATTTCAAAGTTGGGTCTCGTGTCAATCTAGAAATTGATATGCTGGCAAGGTACGTTAAACGCCTTCTCGAGACGGAGGATCTCACTTGACCGCCGAACATAATGATATGCAGCGTATTAGCCCGGCGGATTTAGCCGAGGAGATGAAGCGTACCTCAGAGGATATGGCTTTTTTGTCGCCAATCGAAGAGATTATTGATGAAGCTCGCAACGGTCGGATGTTCGTTCTTGTTGACGATGAAGACCGTGAAAACGAGGGCGATTTAGTAATTCCCGCTCAGATGGCTACTCCAGAAGTTATTAATTTTATGGCAAAGAATGGTCGTGGACTGATTTGCCTCTCATTGACTTCTCAACGGGTCGAGGAACTTAGCCTTCCTCTGATGCCTCAAGATAACCGTCAGCGGCAGTCAACGGCTTTCACTGTATCCATTGAGGCGCGCGAGGGAGTGACTACAGGTAT
The DNA here is from genome assembly GCA_008081395.1 of Rhodospirillales bacterium. GTDB lineage: Bacteria > Pseudomonadota > Alphaproteobacteria > Bin95 > Bin95 > VMCJ01. The sequence goes on from VMCJ01000114.1 coordinate 5,643, forward strand.
ATCTGCCCCCGATCGCGCTCGGACTATTTCTGTCGCAATAGATCCATCAGCTAAAATGGGAGATATAGTTACACCAGGTCATGTATTCCCCCTTCAAGCAAGAGACGGGGGAGTCCTGGTGCGTGCAGGACATACTGAAGCAGCAGTAGATATTTCTCGCCTCGCGGGGCTTAATCCATCAGGTGTCATCTGTGAAATTATGAACGAAGACGGCACCATGGCACGCCTCCCGGAGCTAATTAAGTTTGCTCAATACCATGGGATGAAAATTGGAGCGATTGCTGACCTCATCGCATATCGCCGTCGATTTGATCGAACGATTGAGCGAGTAGTAGAAACTGAACTTCATAGCCGTTTTGGTGGCGATTTTAGAATGGTTGTTTTTGGGTCTACTCTTGAGGGTACCGAACACGTCGCTCTAGTCAAAGGAAATGTGAAAGGCGATGCGCCTGTAATGGTGCGAATGCACGCTGTTAATATTCTGGAAGATTTGTTGGGCGACCACCACCGTCAAAGGGGCGGAGGGCTTCAGCAGGCAATGGAAATGATAGGCACAGCTGAAAGAGGGGTAGTTGTTTTAATACGTGAAACTAGGGCAACGAACCTTTCCGAACGGATCACGGCAGAGTTAGGCGCAAAAGCTGATGGGGGTGAAGGTGCTCAGTTACGTGATTATGGTGTCGGCGCGCAAATTCTCATAGATTTGGGCGTAAAGAACCTCATTCTGTTAACTAACACGCCAAAGCGCGTGGTAGGAATTGAAGGTTACGGACTTAATATTGTTGAAACTCGGGAGCTTGAGCGCAACACTGTCCGTTAATCTTAATTGAATTTTACTTTTTTGGGAGATTTTTTACCCGTGGCTGACGCTTCTGACTATTTAGATTTAGACCCAGCAAATGGATCCCACATTCTAATCATCACTGCTCCGTACTACCGTCATATAGTGGATGAGTTGGAAAAGGGAGCGACCTCTACTCTGGCTGAATTCGGTGCTACTTCTGAGGTGGTCAGCGTCGGTGGCGCGTTTGAAATGCCCGCTGCCGTTATGTTGGCCGCTTCACGCAGAGATGGTGGGAAGTTATTTGATGGATTTATTACACTTGGTTGTGTTCTTCGTGGTGAAACAAGCCATTATGACTTGATCTGTCAGGAAACTGCCCGAGGGTTGATGGACTTAACTGTGAACCGTGGATTGGCAGTTGGTTTTGGGTTGCTTACCTGTGAGAATGAGCAACAGGCTCTTGTCCGTGCTAATGTTGATCAGAAGAATAAAGGCCGAGAGGCTGCGCTTGCGTGTCTTGGCATGATAGCGATGAAACGTCGTTTTCGTGGCGGTCTCTGAAGTGAGTGCTGCGGATCAAGATCAAATAGTAGTCCGCTCAGCCAGCCATCGAAGGATTGCTCGTGTCGCCGCAGTCCAAACCCTATATCAGGCCGAAATCGTTCATAAGCCGCTGGCCGGTGCAGCCACGGAGATGCGCAAACATTATTTGGGTCAAAACGTAGATGGAATGTCTTTAGTTGCCGATAAAAATTTCTATGGTTCCATTATTCAGGCCATAGAAGACAACGGCGAACGGCTGATCCAATTGTTGCAGAATGCTCTTGATAACCGCCGTCTAGAAAGAATGGAGTTAATTCTTCAAGCAATTTTAGTGGCCGGTGCAGCAGAACTTTTAGCAATCGGCGAAGCTCCCCCAAAGGTCACGATAAGTGAATATGTTGACATTGCTGACGATTTCTTCGGTCAACCCGAGGCATCGCTCGTGAATGCAGCGCTTGATCGCATTGCGCACTTGGTTCGGCCAGATGAGTTTTAAGCAATAGGTGGATCACTCAAGACCAAAATGAATATCAAATGACCGGTGAGTTTGATTTAATCTCTAGATATTTTGCTCCTTTGGCAGGAGTAGGTGGTCTTGAGCTTAAGGACGACGCTGCGATTTATAACTTGCCTCCCGGAAAACAGTTAATTCTCACAACTGATGCAATTGTTGAGGGTGTACATTTTCTGCCTAATGAACGGGCAGGAGTGATTGCCCAGCGGCTTCTTCGCACGAACATTTCCGACCTTGCTGCAAAAGGAGCAAGGCCCTCCGGGTATCTTTTGACATTAGCTTTGCCTGATGCGCGGAACGAAGACTGGGTGTCTGAATTTGCTGAAGGGTTACGGTTAGACCAAGATAAATATGGTATTATGCTACTTGGTGGGGACACTGTTTCGACCTCTGGTCCAATAATAGCGTCGATCACTGCTCTTGGGACTGTTTTTAGCTCGGGGATGGTGACCCGGGATGGTGCATCCATTGGTGATGACCTTTGGGTAACAGGTAATATTGGTGATGCAGGACTTGGATTATTGGTGGCTCAAGGCCAAGTCCCGCAACTTGCAGAGAAAGATAAAATTTGGCTTTCCAATCGTTTTCGCCTGCCCGATCCACCGGCCAGTTTTGGTGCTGAAATTGGAGCATCTGGTCTTGTGAATGCTGCTGCTGATATCTCAGATGGTTTGATTGCGGATGCTGGACATATTTCAAATGCTTCCAGGGTTCGTTTTAGAATAAATATGGCTTCGATACCTCTGTCCACTGCATCAAAACAGGCAATCAAAC
>VMCJ01000127.1 GCA_008081395.1 Rhodospirillales bacterium
TGGAAATTGCTTATCTGGAGGCGCCAGGTAGTCTAAATAGAGAAACCTGCTGTCTTAGATTCCAAATATTCTTCAATTCCCTCATGTCCTCCCTCGCGTCCTAAGCCTGACGACTTCATTCCACCAAAGGGAGCCGCTGCCGAAGTTGGGTTGATGTCATTGACCCCGATAATGGCAAAGTTAAGCCCTTCAACTGTTCGCATCGCCTTGGCTATATCGTTGGTATAGACGTAGGCTGCGAGCCCATAAGGTGTGTCGTTAGCCATCGCCAATACATCATCGCCATCCCTGAATGGTACTACCGCAGCGACAGGCCCAAAGGTTTCTTCTCTGTAGATGAGCATGTCAGGAGTGACATCAGTCAAAACCGTTGCAGCGTAAAAATGCCCTTTGTCAAGACCAGATTCCATCAGTCGATGCCCGCCGCACATTACTTTTGCACCTTTCGACCGAGCGTCTTCTACCTGTCTTTCTACTTTGGCCACGGCAGCTTCATTCACCAGTGGCCCAATTCCGATGCCATCATCGAGTCCATTGCCAGCACGAAGGCGTTCGACGCGACTAGTTAATTCCGCAACATAAGCTTCCGCCTGGTTTTCATGGACAAACATGCGGTTTGGGCTGATGCAGGCTTGTCCGGTATTCAAGAACTTTACGAGACTGGCGCCCTTTGCCGCGTGAGTGGGATCAGCATCCTCCCATACAATAAAAGGAGCATGACCCCCAAGTTCCATACTGATTCGCTTGAGGTTATGTCCCGCTTCTTTGGCCAATGTCCGTCCAACTGCGGTAGAACCAGTAAAAGTAATCTTTGCAATGCGTGGATCGCTGGTGAATACATCGCCAATTGGTTTAGGATCTTTCGCTGTGACTAAATTAATTACGCCAGGAGGTACACCAGCTTCCTCGAGTATTTTGTAGACTGCAATTGCGCAGAGAGGCGTAGCTTCAGCTGGTTTTAAAACTACCGTGCAACCTGCCGCTAGAGCTGGACCTAATTTCCTAGTCAGCATAGAAATTGGATAATTCCAAGGTGTAATTGCTGCGACGACACCTACTGGGGCTTTTGAAATTATAAAGCGTTGATCACCACGTGCTGATGGAATTGTTTCCCCATAAACACGCTTAGCTTCTTCTGCGTACCAAAGTAAGAAATCAGCAGCATACTGTGTTTCATTGGCAGCAGCACGGAGTGGCTTGCCCTGTTCGATCGTCATTAAACGTGCAAGTTCACCCTTGCGTTGAATCATGAGCTGCCACGCTTTGTAGAGAATGGCCGAACGCTCATATGCAGTTTTTCCTGCCCAGCTTGGGAAGGCGTTGTTCGCTGCGTCAATTGCTAGTGTTGCATCTTCTGCATTACCGTCCGGAACAGTATCGATTACTTCTCCAGTAGCCGGGTTAATGCTCTCGAATGATTTTTTGGAAAGGGCATTTCGCCATTCACCATTTATGTACATAGCAACTCACATCTTCGTCAGAAATTATTCTCTGGGCACTCTACCTGTCACAACTAATGAAGCAAGTCGCCTATTTTGGCTGTTTGGTTTCTTCAACAAAATCTTCATTAATTGTAACCCCAAGACCTGGCCGGTCCGGGATTTCGACTTCGCCATCTACAACGGGGAAGTCCTCAACAACAAGATCATGAAGCAGTGGATTGTGACCAAGGCTATACTCAACAATCCATCCTGATGTAGAGGCAGAAAGGACATGCAATCCAGCTGAAAAGCCTAGCGCTCCAGTCCACAAATGTGGAGCAAAGCCCAGATTCCAGGCGGCTGCTAGCGCACCAATTCGAACTGCCTCAGTGATACCACCTGCAATCGCTAAGTCAGGCTGCAGGATATCTGCTGCACGAGCTTCTACTAAATCGCGGAAATCAAAACGAGTGAACTCGCTTTCTCCAGCTGCTATAGGGATATCTGTAGTGGCGCGCACCTCCGACATGCCGCGTTTGTCGTCGCCTGTAACAGGTTCTTCAAACCATGCGATAGCGCAGTCACGGACCCCTCTTGCGAAGCGCTTTGCTTCGGCCACATTCCACGTGCCGTGGGCATCAACCATGATATCAATATTTGGACCTAGGGCGTCCCTGGCTGCCAGAACACGCTCAATTGAATTAGCAACCGTATTGTCTTGTGATCCAACGCGCATTTTAACTGCCTGGAAATTTCCTCGTTCAATGAAGCTCTGTAACTCTTTGCCAATTCCATCAACAGGCTTCCAACCGCCGGAGGCATAGGCAGGGAAACGGTTTTTACGTTTTCCTCCAAGTAATTGGTGTATGGGAGTTTGTAAGGCTTTGCCTAAAATATCCCAAAGGGCGATGTCGATCCCTCCGAGTGCCGCTATTGTTATCCCTCGGCGGCCCATTATTGGAAAAGCGTGCCCTCTATCTAGCGCATAGTGAGCGCGTGATCCGTTATAACAAATGTCCCAGATCCGAGAAATTTGACGAGCGTCCTCTCCTATTATGAGGGGTCCTAATTCTTTCTCGATCAGATTTACAAGAGCTGCACAATTGGCCTGACTACCGACAGCTGCTTTCGCTTCGCCATAGCCTACAATTCCCTCTTCGGTTTCCAGGCGTACCAACGTCGTGTCGAAGGATGTCATTCGGCCAAAGTCTGAAACGTGCTGGCGTTCCCTTGGAATTGGTGCGCTTAGCCACGTTGCTTCCACTTTTGCAATGCGCATGGTGAGAGCTCCTCTAATGCGAGTTATGCATTAGAGTGTATGCTTCTTCTATGCCTTGGGGCCATCGCTTTCTCTATTAAACCCTTAGCTCTCACCAGGGACATAATTTCAATTCGTCCATAATCAGTACTTAGGTCGTCTACCGCACCCCTGCGGCGACCGGGCGCGTCGGCGATCCTAGTTGATGGGTCTAGATGTGAACCATGACAAGTTATCCGAATTTATCACCTCAGGCACGCCATTGGATTGGTTATTGGCTCTTAGTTGTTGCTGGATTTGTAGGAGCTATGACGGTTATTGGCGGCGTAACGCGTCTAACGGAATCTGGCCTCTCCATGGTCGAGTGGAGGCCTCTGATTGGTCTGTTCCCACCGTGGACAGATACGGAATGGCTTCGGGTCTTTGATCTATATCGTCAAACACCCGAATACCAAAAAATTAACAGCGGTATGTCCTTATCAGAGTTTAAAGAAATTTTTTGGTGGGAGTTTATCCATCGAGTTTGGGGCCGTCTAATTGGTGCAATATTTGCAGTGCCTCTTCTCGTGTTTTGGTTAAGAGGTTGGGTAAAACCACCTTTGTCACGCCGACTCTTAATTCTATTGGCTTTGGGCGGTCTGCAGGGACTCATTGGTTGGTGGATGGTCAGATCGGGGCTTGTCGACCGGCCAGATGTTAGTCACTACCGGTTAGCGGTTCATCTCTCAATGGCTTTCTTAATTGCAGGGCTTCTTATTTGGACTGCTCTTGGAGTTTTGAGCAACCGGCCTTCACCGGGCCCGAGAAGCTTGGTCACCTTGGCTCAAGCTGTGCTCTGCTGCGTTGGTTTTGTCATAGTATTTGGAGCTTTCGTTGCTGGCACCAATGCAGGTATGGTTTACACCGACTTTCCATTGATGAACGGTCAATTTCTGGCAGAGGATATCTGGTCTCTTGACCCTTGGTGGCTAAATCCAATTGAAAACCGTGGCACCATACAATTTATCCATCGTTGGGCTGCAATTCTGGCTGCAGTCGCGACCCTCTATTTATGGTTGAGGGTACGAGAAGAGGCTCCAGGAGCTCGGGTTCCTGCAGCACTCATGGCTTTAGCCGTTGCATGCCAGGTGGCTCTCGGTGTCGCAACTTTAGTATCGGTCGTCTGGATACCGCTCGCTGCAAGTCACCAAGTAATGGGTCTACTTCTTTTTCTCTCAATTGTCTGGACAGTATGGGCATTGCGCGGTGATCCTGCGCAAAGATGATAGTTCCACCTCAAGTAATGTCGCATGAAAACGCTGCTATTGAGCTGCAGCGAGGAATTATTGAGGTTGCTAGGGTAGACCCTGACATGAATAGGGTTCTTGCTGAAGTGGGACCTCCAGATATTGCTCTGCGTCCCCGTGGATTTGCGATGTTTCTTCGTGGAATCATTGCCCAACAGGTTTCTGTGAAGGCGGCTGCTTCAATTTACGGGCGAGTTGAGGATAAAGTAGGTCAACCATTAACAGCTAAAAATTTCAAAAGATTAGGTGTGGCTGGTTGCAGAGAACTTGGCTTGAGCCAACGCAAATCTGAATATGCGCTGGGTCTTGCAGATGCAGAACTGTCTGGAAAAATAGATTTTGCAGCTTTGGAGCATATGTCCGATGAGGAAGCTATCGCCCAACTCATAGAATTGCGCGGTATAGGTCGCTGGACGGCCGAGGTATATTTGTTGCTTTCCCTGGGACGACCAGATGTATGGCCTGCAGCTGATCTCGCCTTAATGAACGCCATTGGCTGGGTGAAGGGATTGGATGCTAGGCCAACAATAGAACAAGCTATGGATATTGCGGAGCGCTGGAGGCCTTGGCGCGGTTCGGCCGCGCTTCTACTTTGGCATTATTATAAAAAGGCACCAGCGTAGCTATTACTCAGCTGCCGCGGCATCAGTACCGGCTAGCCAAGTCTGAAGATCAACTTTAGCTCTTTCTGTCATCATCTTTCGCCTTTCGATACGTCCTCGCCGGCCCTTAGGCGCGCGCCCAGTCAAGGGCGGTAGAATTCCAAAATTGATGTTCATCGGCTGAAAATCACTTGGGCGCTCCTCTTGTCCAGCGGAATGACCTGTAACATGAGCTACCAGCGAACCTAGCGCTGTGGTTATTGGCGGGGGGGACGCTGGACGGCCTAGGCGTTCGGCTGCAGCAAGGAAACCGGCGACTAGGCCAAGGCCTGCGCTTTCGACATAGCCTTCGACGCCCGCAACTTGGCCGGCGAAGCGGATTGCAGGTCGTGATTTGAGGCGGAGTTGGCTGTCCAGTAGGTGTGGCCCATTTATGAAAGTGTTTCTATGGATACCACCAAGCCTGGCAAATTCAGCACGTTCAAGCCCAGGTATTTTTCGAAAAATTTCGGCTTGTGCCCCGTGCTTTAATTTTGTTTGAAAGCCAACCATATTGAATAAGGTTCCTGAAATATTATCCTGCCGAAGTTGAACTACTGCATAGGGCTTTTCAGGGTTGTGAGGGTTAGTAAGACCTACAGGTTTCATAGGGCCAAAGCGCAGGGTTTCGATACCGCGTTCCGCCATAACTTCGATCGGAAGGCAGCCCTCAAAATAAGGCGTTTCCTTTTCCCAATCTCGGAATTCTGTTTTGTCTCCAGTGATTAGGGATTGGACGAATGCACAATATTGATCATGCGTCATTGGACAATTTATATAGTCTTTACCAGTACCGCCTGGCCCCAATTTATCGTAGCGTGATTGACGCCAAGCTCTCGTCATATCGATGCTATCAGCATAAACGATCGGCGCGATTGCGTCGAAGAACGCAAGTGATTCGGATCCGGTTTCGGTTCTAATGGCACTAGCAAGGCTATCACTGGTCAACGGGCCGGTTGCAACTATAACGCTCGTCCAGTCTTCAGGGGATAGCTCCTTAACTTCTTCTCTTCTTATCTCGACGAGTGGTTCTGCTTCGAGAGCGGCTGTCACTGCTTTCGAAAATATTTCTCTGTCTACTGCGAGTGCATCCCCTGCTGGCACCATTGCTGGTTTAGCGGACGACATTACCAACGAACCGGCAGCTCTTAATTCCCAATGAAGCAGCCCTACAGCATTGGCCTCCGAGTCGTCTGAACGAAAGGAATTCGAGCAAACAAGTTCCGCCAATCCCTCTGTTTGGTGAGCTGGCGTTTTTTGTTTAGGACGCATTTCATGGAGAATAACAGGCACGCCTGCTTTTGCGCATGCCCAGGCTGCCTCTGAGCCAGCAAGTCCTCCACCAACGATGTGAATAGGGTCTGTCATGATAGGGAGAATTATGCGCTCTTCTCTTCAACAGCAAGCTTAAGTTGGGAATTTTAAAATTTGTTTTTAGGTTGTCGACAAGATTAGTTTCACCAAATAAGGCCCGCGCTATCCTTTTGAATCCAAAATAGATTTGTAGACTTTTGGGTCTTAGTTGGTAAGCGCGAGCTAAATTTTATTAACTACTGCTATTTAGAGGCCGAGATTGCATGGCGGTTGAAGCCCAACACCAGATCCCAGTAACAATTTGAATAGCTAAGATGCTTCCAAAAACTACTGAATAGGCTTCGGCAGGACGCTGTTGTTCGACCATAGGCCAGTGTTCTAACGCAGCACCAATTCCGAATTGGAAAGCAGCTGCAGTACCAAACAGGAGAAGATTAAGCGCCGTATTAGACCTGCCGGCAAGCTCCGGACCAAAATGATCAGCAAGATGGGCGTAGGCAAGCACACCTAGCTGACCGGTGAGTCCAAATATAAGCCAAATAGACCATTTCCATTCGACAAAGCCTAAGACAATCAAAGCTTGTGATATTATGAAAAGCCCGATCGCAATATGCATAACGAAGAGAGGACCTTTTCCAAGGGTGCGGGATACTAAGTCTGCAGCGGCACCACCAGCGAGGATGCCTACAAGAAATGCTCCTGCCATACCAGTCAGCACACCTGCCACTTCACCGCGGCTCAGGTTAGCTACGTCAGAAAGCCAGGGGGCAGCCCATAGTGTTTGAATGGCTATGTGTGCACCAGCGGTGGTCATCACATAGGGAGCAATTCTCCAAAACTCCAATGAACTGTATACTTTTTTGAGACCTAAAAGCTGGTTGGCTAGACTGGTTCCTGTCTCTGGCTCACCCCGTCTTGGGGCTGCAAAAATGATGAAACACGCAACTGCAGTTGTTAGGGCAGCGAGCAGAAAAAAAAGACCACGCCAACCAAGTATTTCTGCGGTTGCATGTGCAGGATAAGAAGCTACCAACACGCCAACACCACCAAACGCCATTACCCAGGAATTTAAAAGTGGTATGCGGCCTGGTGGAGCGAATAATGCAACCGCCTTGAAGCTTGCCATCAGGCCACCAGCAAAGCCCAGTCCTATAAGGGCGCGGGCAATAATCAAAACAGTTTCATTAGTGGCGGCGCCAAATAGAGCAGCACCTCCTGCAGCGACTATTAGCAAGGAGCCTTGAACGCGTCTTGGCCCAAAACGGTCGAGCAAGACTCCCAGCGGCGCTTGGAAAGCGGCAAAAGCAATCAGATATGCCGCTGTCAGAAGACCAAGCCCTTCAGTCGAAATGCCTACATCCGCGATCAGATCTGGCGCAACCACAGCATTCACAGCCCTGAAGAGGTAGGAGAGGAAATATCCGCAGCCAAAGGGCAGAAGAACTGTTGTAGCAATTCGGCCAAGAGTCATTTCTGATTGGGACATGACTTGTAGCTACCAAACAAGCTGTGGGAGCAAATAGTCGGGCATTGGGTTTCCTTCCTCGGCTGCCGCAGCTTTAACAGCTGTTGGTGTAGGGTCATCGGTTCCAAAATTCTCTCTGTAGATGCCACCTGCTAAGAAGAGTGCGTCAGCTCCCACACCCTTAGCACCGGCAACGTCGGTACGAATAGCATCGCCAATTCCAAGCACCCTCGCAGGGTTTGAAATTTCTAAAAGTTGAAAGCACATTTTATAGACACTGGGAAACGGTTTTCCATGATATGCAACATTCCCACCAAGCGCCGTGTAACGCTCGGCAATGAGACCGGCGCAAATGGATAAAAAATCACCAACATGAACTACTAAATCAGGGTTTGCACAAACCATTGGCAGCTTCATTTTTGCTGCGCTTTGAAGCGTATCTTCATACATTTCAAGAGGGTCTGCGTTTTCATAAGCCCCTGTATTTACAATGAAATCTGCATCTTCCAGTCGACTTACAATCTCAAGTCCCGCATCTTCACGTACAGAATTGTCGCGCTCTGGTCCAAGGTGGTAGCATTTTTTCCCGAGTGCTTGATGCCAGGCATCTGTCGGATTGGCGAGTGCGTGCCAAGTGGCTTCGCCCGAAGTTACTGCATGGTCATAGGCGTCGCGCGGTACTCCCATTTCGTCCAGCCGTGAAAGAATAGCGGAGACGCGGCGTGGCCCATTAGAGAGAAGGCAGATCTGCGCACCCTCTTTTTTATCATTTTTTAGTGCAGC
>VMCJ01000059.1 GCA_008081395.1 Rhodospirillales bacterium
CCTCATTTATGCCGGGTCGGAATGTTATGTGATGAGCGGCTAGGTGTTTGCGAGCTGACCAGAGTTGCTGGTCATAAGCACCAAGCGGAGAACCCCGATATCCAGAAATGTAGCCCGCAGTATTTAAGCCGGCGGCGAGGTCACGCTGTCTTTGTATCATTGGTAAACGCACTAGAGCCTGCGTGCCTGTCATAAAGGCACTACCAGTTTCCAATATATACTTATCTTCGAGCGAAACGTTGCGTAACTGCATAGGGGCCTCCACTCCGCAAGTGTGCGGAATCTAACATGCAATTTGGCTGGGGCGAACCAGAAGAGCAAGTTTTTCAGAAATATTTAATCTTAAGGTTCGGGGGGGGCGAGATGTGGATGAAGACTATTTTTCGCTACAGCTTGGCAACATATCATGTTGCGACTAATAAAACTCTCGATGAAATCGGTTTTTCCCGAAACAGTATGGCGCTATTCGGAACCGATCTTAGACACTAACTCAGGATCTCCTATTCCATGCCGAACGCAAATGCTGAAAACGCTCGAGCTTGGCCGTTTCAAGAAGCACGAAAAGTGCTCAAGCGAATGGAGCAGAGTAGGTCTGAAAAAGGCTATGCTCTATTTGAAACCGGTTATGGTCCTTCGGGATTGCCCCACATTGGTACCTTTGGTGAAGTGGCGCGAACCTCAATGGTTAGACGTGCTTTTGCAGAATTATCAGACATTCCGACGCGGCTCTTTGCTTTTTCGGACGATATGGATGGCCTGCGGAAGGTTCCGGATAATGTGCCTAATAAAGAGATGTTATCCAAACATCTAAATAAACCTCTAACTCAAGTACCTGACCCATTTGGAACTCATGATAGTTTTGGAGCTCATAATAATGCTCGTTTAAGGGCATTTCTTGACGAGTTTGGGTTTGAGTACGAATTCAAGTCGTCCACTGAATGTTACAAATCTGGAGAGTTTGACCAGGCTTTGATGGCGATGCTTCGTCAGTTTGACAAAGTCATGAAAGTAATTCTTCCGACGCTTGGCCAGGAGCGCAGAGAGACCTATTGCCCATTTCTCCCAATTTCGGAAGAAACAGGTGAAGTTCTTCAAGTGCCAGCGAAAGAAGTGCGGCCAGATGCGGGTACGATTGTTTATGTGGATCCAAATAATGGAAAACTAGTTGAAACTCCTGTCACAGGTGGGCACTGCAAGCTGCAATGGAAAGCTGACTGGGCCATGCGATGGTTTGCCTTGGATGTTGATTATGAAATGTCGGGAAAAGACTTGATTGAGAGTGTCAAGTTGTCTTCCTCAATTTGTCGGATCCTTGGGGGAAAGCCTCCTGAAGGGTTCACCTACGAATTATTCCTCGATAACGAAGGTGGAAAAATTTCGAAATCAAAAGGTAATGGGCTTTCAGTAGAGGAATGGCTTGCTTATGCGCCACCTGAAAGCTTGTCGATGTTTATGTTTCAAAAGCCCACTGCCGCAAAACGACTTTATTTTGATGTTATACCGCGGGCGGTTGACGAATATCGTCAACATTTAGCTGGCTATGGAAATCAGGAGCCAGAGAAACAATTAGATAACCCATCATGGCATATTCATGGTGGAAACCCGCCCGCGACTGAGGGAGACTTTTCTTTCTCTCTTCTTTTGAATCTAGCGGCAGTCTGCAACGCAGAGGACAAAGCAACACTTTGGGGATTTATTGGGCGGTATTCGCCAGAGCTCACTCCAGAGACAGCACCAATGTTGGATCGCTTAGTAGGGTATGCATTGGCGTATTATCGAGATTTTGTGAAACCTGAAAAAGCCTATCGGGCTCCAAGTGCTGCAGAACGCGCCGCTATGGCTGACCTTAGTGACAGACTTGCTTCTGCGGACGATCGGTCTGCGGAGATGTTGCAAAATGCTGTCTATCATGTCGGTAAAACGCACGGATATGAAAATCTGCGAGAATGGTTCCAAGCTCTCTATGAAGTGCTTTTAGGACAATCATCAGGTCCGCGAATGGGTAGCTTTATTGCGTTATATGGCGTTGATGAAACGATAGCACTTATTAAAAATGCTCTAGCCAACGAAGGGCTATCCGTACAAGAATAAAATCTGTTTTGGGAGGTTACTATGGGCATAAAGCTGACTGATGAGCAGATCACAAAGTACCATGATGATGGATACGTTGTAGTCGAGGGTGTTCTGAGTCCAGAAAAGCTGAATGAGCTGCGTGCGCAAACAGATACAATTATTGCTGGGGCAAGTGGGGTATCTCAGAATAATGACCTTTATGACTTAGAAGATAGCCACAGGCCTGATAATCCTCGGGTAAGACGCATCAAAGAGCCTTACAATCACGTTCCATATTTTTGGGATCTCTGCAGAGATCCAGATATTACGGATATTGTTGCCCAGCTTATTGGCCCTGATATTAGAGTTTATGGCGGTAAGATGAATATAAAGGCGGCATCGTATGGAGCGCCTGTTGAGTGGCATCAAGATTGGGCCTTCTACCCACATACAAATGATGATGTATTGGCTACGGGAATTTTGTTGGACGACTGTGATGAATCCAATGGACCTCTGTTGATGGTGCCAGGTAGCCACAAGGGGCCCGTTTATGATCATCATTCTGATGGATGCTTTTGTGGGGCCTTCGATCCCACTAGTATAGGTCTGGATGTTTCGGGGGCTCATAAATTGACTGCACCTGCAGGCTCTATGACTATTCATCATGTGCGTGCTGTCCACGGATCAGCTTTAAACACTGGAAATAGACAGCGCAGATTGCTTCTCACTGAGTATGCTGCTGCCGATGCTTGGCCTCTTGCGAAAATGAAGGGTGACTTTAACGCCTGGGAAGCTCGAATGGTGCGTGGAAAGTCTACCACCATGCCTCGAATGGCGAATGTTCCTATTCGGATGCCATTTCCCGATGCGAAATCGCAGGGATCGATCTATGAGAATCAAAAAGGCACAGCAAGTCGCTTCTTTAAGACCTTTGAAGATACGATCGAGGCGGCTGAGTGACAGAAATCCCGACCTATGGTGCTATCCCGATAGAGGAAGCATTAAAGTATTCAGGTTTTGATTTTCTTTGCGCTATTCGAGATGGAAAGTTGCCACATCCCAAAATAGCGAGCACGTTGGATTTTCGGCTCGTAGTTGTTGAAAAGGGGTTTGTTGCCTGGGAGGGGATCCCTAAAGCTGAGTATTTTAATCCTCTTGGCCGGGTTCACGGTGGTTGGATCTCTACACTTTTGGATAGCTGCATGGGATGCGCGGGCCATACAATGATAGATGCTGGTTATCCTTACACTAGCCTAGATTTAAAAGTGAATTTTACTCGTGGTGTAATGCCTGATGTGGGAGCGCTTCGTGCAGAAGGTCGAGTAGTTCACGCTGGACGAACCATGCTTTCTATGGAAGGGCGCTTAGTTGATACTGCGGGGAAAATTTATGCGCATGGCACGTCGGTGTGCCTTGTGCTTGATCCACCAGGAAAGAATACATGAGTGACAATCAGTTGCCTGAAGGTGACCCTGGACGTTACGAGGCTGTTATGGGTTTTCACTTGGCAATATGGGAACCAAATTTCTGCCAATTTCGTGTCAAGCTTGGCGTGCAGCACATGAATCGTCAGGGTCGGCCTCATGGTGGCGTTATTTCTTCTTTAATTGACTCAGCTGGCATGTTTGCTGGCAATAAAGATCCTGATGGTGAGCGAAGAAGGAAAGCTGTTACTGTCTCAATGTCCTGTAATTTTATAGGTGCAGCAAAAGGTGATGAGCTGGTCTGCGAAGGACGTGTGCTCAAAAGGGGGCGCTCAACTTTCTTTTCAGAGGCTCGCTTGTTTGATGGGGTAAACGGACCTTTATTAGCCAGCGGGCAGGGGGCCTATAAGTTCTTAGATTAAAGACGCATCAACATAAAACCTTTTTGCCAAGGCCATCACGATGCGCCCATTATTTTTTTGATTTTTTGGCTGCTAATTCATTGGCTAGTTCAATTACTCGAACTGTTTCGTCCCACATTCCCAATTTTTTAATTTCATTGAGAGCTATAAATTCTGCGTGTAGCGCATCGTCCCCAGCGCTAGGAATTCCTGACGCATATTCAGCGGCGTAATCGATTAGAGTGTAATGGGTCTCAATCCGGCCATCATCATCTGGGCGGATGATGTCGATTATATCTAGTACTTGGCCAAGCTTTATTCGGATGCCTGTTTCTTCCAGCACTTCTCGGTGCGCTGCCTCTGCTGCAGTTTCTCCAAGTTCTTGCATGCCACCAGGCAGACTCCATTGACCGATACGTGGCGGTTTACCTCTTTTGATAAGAAGAACTTCTTCGCCACGCAGGACAACGACGCCAACACCGATTATAGGCCGTGTTGGATAGCTCCGATCGTTAGACATGAGATCTTGTTCAATGACGCTCGACACACATGGCCACACCCATGCCGCCCCCTATGCAGAGCGTTGTGAGGCCTTTCTTTACATCTCGACGCTTCATTTCATGCAGTAGGGTAATAAGAACTCTGCAACCGGAAGCGCCTATAGGATGCCCAAGGGCGATTGCGCCACCGTTAACATTCAATTTTTCAGGGTCAAATCCCAGATCCTTACCAACAGCCAATGCCTGAGCTGCAAAAGCCTCATTAGCTTCAATCAAGTCTAAGTCTTCAACTTCCCAGCCTGCTTTAGCTAAAGCTTTCCGGCTAGCGGGAATTGGGCCGGAACCCATCAGAGCAGGGTCAACGCCTGCTTGAGCAAAACTACGAATGATTGCTAATGGCTCAAGACCCTTTTTCTCTGCTTCTTTTAGGCTCATTAAAACGACGGCCGCGCCACCATCATTTATGCCAGACGCATTGCCTGCAGTAACAGACCCGTCCTTTGTGAAAGCTGGGCGAAGACTAGCTAGTCCTTCGGTGGTAGTTCCATGTTTTGGGTGTTCGTCCTGATTAACTATGATTTCGCCTTTTCTAGTTTTGATGGAGAAAGGCACTATCTCATCTTCGAACCGACCATTTTTCTGAGCAGTTTCAGCTTTTTGCTGTGAAGAAGCAGCAAAGGCATCCTGTTCTTCACGCGATATTTGCCATTTCTGAGCAACATTTTCAGCTGTCTGTCCCATATGATAGCCGTTAAAGGCGTCCCATAGACCATCTTTAATCATTGTATCAACCATGCTCGTATCGCCCATTTTTACGCCGGCTCGGAGAGGTGCACAGTGGGGAGCAAGGGTCATGTTTTCCTGACCACCTGCAATAACAATCTCGCTATCTCCAAGTCTAACGGCTTGAGCCGCAAGTCCGACTGCCTTTAACCCGGACCCACAGACATGATTGATCGTGTATGCTGGTGTGGTATCCGGCAGCCCAGCTCTGATGGCTGCTTGTCGGGCTGGGTTTTGACCCTGTCCAGCGGTTAATACCTGGCCAAAAATCATTTCTGATACTTCGGATGCCTCAACCTTTGCATCAGATAGCGCAGCTTTAACTGCAGCTGTGCCAAGCTGATCAGCACTGACGGTTGAGAATGCCCCATTAAAAGTACCAATAGCCGTTCTTTTTGCTGATACGATTGCGACGTCTGTCATCACAGGCTCCATTATGGATTAAATAAAGAATATATTGCAGCGCACAAAAAACTAGTTCCAATTATCTAGAAGTGCAATGGTGATTAGTCGGTTTGCTGCCTTAACCACTCAATTAATGGAGACCAAAGTCCCGTTTTAGAGCGGCTTCCTACAATCATACCAACATGGCCAGCTTGAACATCAAGTAGTTTCGCATTGTTTGCACTTTGGGCAAAAGCTCTAGAGCTCGTTGGTGGAACTATCCTGTCATTAGATGGGGATGCGACCAAGATGGGGCCAGAGATAGATGAAGGTTTGATCACCTTATCGCAAACTTTCCAAAGACCTTCATGGGGTAAATTAGAACCATACCAGTCTTCAAGTACAGTCTGAGCTACAGGCCAAGCTAGATCGGGTCCACTGTTAACCCAATCCTCCATTGCAATGAAAAGTTGTGCCTCGTCTGAGGTTTGATCGAGCTCCGAAAAGTGTCTGAACTTGCGTGCAGCAAGAGTGGGGTCAAGGGCGATGAAAAGTGTCTGGATGATATCGGTAGGAACGCTGCCTGATTTAGCAGACGCCTCGGCAAACCACGGGCTTAAATCAGATATTGAGGCGGCGACCTTGGGAGACGGTGCGTGGAAGTTCCACGGTGTTGCAAGCAGGGCCAAACCCTTTGTTTCGTTAGGCCGGATGGCCGCCAATGCTGCTGCTAAAAGGCCACCCATGCAATACCCCATCAAAATGGGGTTCTTCCCTGTTAGCTCTAAAATGTGAGTTAAACTAGGAATAAGTCGATCTTCTACATATCGATCAATTGGCCAATCCATTGCATCAGTTTCTGGATTTCCCCAGGAAACAAGGAATGGCCTGAACCCAGCCTCAGCTAAAGCCTGCATAAGACTTCGCCCAGGCAAAAGATCCAAAACATCAGCATTATTTATGAGGGATGGAATGGCAATTATTGGTGATCCTTTGCTCTCTGGAGCAAAGTCTAAAATCGATGTTTGGCCATTCTGCCAAACTACCTGTTGATCCCCTGAAGGGCGCTTAAAAGGGTGAGATCGGTATTTGGCCACCCCGGACCAAAAACCACTCCATCTATTACAGGTCTCAGACAAAACCGCTGCAGTCAGCGCTAGACGTTCGTTTGGCGAGTGACCTAGTTTTCCGATGACGATGGACTCTAGGTCAGACCCCTCCGGGGCATTTGGTATTGTTGCTGCTAATAGATATGCGCGCCAAGCAGCAAAGGCGTGTAACGCAAGAGGGCGTGGTCCCTGACGATCATTTGTTTCTGTAATCATTATTTATATGAAAACGCTATTATGATGGGCCGCGTCAACTAATCTCTGAAGTGTTTTGATGCGTTTTACTTGACCAAGCAGCATCTTTTTGCGATGCAGCATTTAGATGACGCTTATAGCGTAGCAGAAAAGGTCGATAAGATGGCACCTCAATCGCGCGATCAAAATGCACCGATAATTATAAAAAAATATGCAAATCGCAGGCTATATAATACTGAGTCAAGCTCTTACGTCACTCTAGATGATCTAAGGGTACTAATTGCAGACAATATAGATTTCATTGTTTTGGATGCAAAAACCGGCGAAGATTTAACTCGATCAGTTCTAACACAGATCCTTGTAGAGGCTGAGCAGGCCGACGGCAATTTGTTGCCAATTAAATTTCTAAGACAGCTGATAGCAATGTATGGCGATGGTATGAGCTGGATGATGCCTCAATACCTTGAGCATATGACTTCGTGGTTTGAAGAGCATCAAAATGATGTTCGGAAAACAATGGAAGGGACCTTTGGAAGTGTTTTTCCGGTGGGAGCGTCAATGGACGCAATGCAGGAAATGACAAAACGGAACGTCGCGGCTTTTGATCAGGCTATGAAAGCGTTCTGGCCAAATGCAATGCAGCCACAACCTAAACAGCAAAATGAACCTAAAAATACTGAAGGGGGCATTGAAGCGCTGCAGCGCCAAATGGAAGAAATGCAGCAGCGTTTAAAAGAGCTCAGTACAAAATCGTAGAGTTAGGCTAGCGCAAGTTCTGTCATACGCCAGCTGCCTGAGACTCGCTCAAAAAGGAGAGGGTGAGCGTTACCTACAGAAGTTTCTGTTAACGGTACGTTGAGGCCCGCGGCAATTACGCGAAGATTGCCGCCGTGGGCGACAATTGCTATTTCGCCTGGCCACGATAGCGCTTGAGTAAAGCCTGTACGGGTCCGGTGAATAAACTCTGCCATACTTTCGCCGCCGGCAGGAGACTTAGTCCAATCCAATTCGGAAGATGGCGTTCCCATGAATTCTCCAAACAGGCGCTCTGCTAGGTTGGGATTAACTGTCATGGGACGACTGCCGGCCACTGCCACGCCAGTGTCATACGCGCGCTTAAAAGGACTAGCGACTACCAGGTCGATCTGATGGTCCGCTAAAAGTGCACTAGCGGCCTCTGCCTGGCCAGTACCTGTTTCGTCAAGGGGAATAGTTGGGACCTGAACGATACCACTGAAATTGCCAGCTGTTTGGCCATGTCGAACGAAATAAAATCGGTCTTTATCGCAGTCTAACTGCTCGTGTCCC
>VMCJ01000086.1 GCA_008081395.1 Rhodospirillales bacterium
ATGGGAACCAAGCAATCCAAGCGATGCGTATACCTATTATTTAAGGTTATAACGATATCCGCCATCTAAGGAGCTTCAACGTGTGCTTGTGCGAGCTCCAAGTCAGCTTTCGTATTAATATTTAAAAACATTTGATTTCGATGTGGAATAATCAGCTCACGTGTACGAAGCGTTCTAGCAAAATGGGCAATACTAAGGTCATCGCCTCTAAGTGCGTCCTGCGCAGCAAGTGCAAGCTTAACTGACCATACAGCCACCAGCCAGTGTTGGCGATTTTCCACACTTGCAACAGCCAAATCACTGCCATCCGCAGCATTGAGGAGTTTTACATAAAGGGCTGAAGCTAGAAATGGCATGTCGGTAGGCACCGTCGCCAACCATTCAGCGCCTCCTTCTTCTGCCCAAGCAAGACTGGCTGCAATCCCAGCCAAAGGTCCTTTATTTTTAATTTTATCATCGATACGCGGAACGCCTTCTCCTTCCCTTCCAGATACAGCAATAGCATCAGCAAAGGATAAGACGCGCTTGGCTCGACTCAGTGTTGAACAACCACCAATTTGAAGTGTAGCCTTATCAATCCCTCCAAGCCTTCGACCATGACCACCAGCCAGAACTATGCCAAAAACCTTTTTGCACATTCCTCTTGTCGATCTCTCATTTAGTAGCGATATGAAGGTTTCCGTGATTTACTGATTACAATCAACCAGAAAGATGCCAAAAGAGACGATGTCTCTGACAGAATTGCCCATGACCAGCACACCTATAATTGACCCGTTCGGCCGTGCAATTTCGTATTTGCGCGTTTCAGTCACTGATCGTTGTGACTTCAGATGTGTCTATTGCATGTCAGAAAATATGTCTTTCTTACCGAAGAAAGACCTTCTGACCCTAGAAGAGCTAGAACGAGTCTGCCGAGCTTTCGTAGATTTAGGAGTTAGAAAGCTCCGCTTAACTGGCGGCGAGCCATTGGTGCGCCGCAATGTCATGCAGCTCATTAATAATCTAGGTCAACTAATAGACCAAGGTAAGCTTGAGGAGTTAACGCTAACAACCAATGGAAGCCAGTTAGAGCGCTTTGCACCTGCACTCGTTGATGCCGGGGTTCGACGAGTGAACGTATCTTTGGACACCTTGGACCACCAAAAATTTAAAAACATTACCCGGTGGGGGCGCCTGGAACAGGTGCTCGGTGGCCTTGAGGCTGCCAAACGTGCAGGACTAGCAATTAAGATTAATGCCGTTGCACTCAAGGGCGTTAATGAGGATGAAATAGAAAATATGCTAGCGTGGTGTGGTGAGGAAGGTTTTGATCTCACCCTAATAGAAGTCATGCCAATGGGCGATATTGGAGGAGAGGAACGGCTTGACCAGTATTTGCCTCTAAGCCTTGTTCGTTCCCGATTACAAAAACGCTTCACACTTGAAGAGAGCAACCACCGGACAGGCGGACCAGCCCGCTATTTTGATATTAGGGAAACTGGTCAGAGAATCGGCTTCATTACACCTCTAACTCATAATTTTTGTGAGGATTGCAATCGAGTGAGACTCACATGTACAGGGACACTTTTCATGTGCCTAGGGCAAGACGATGACGCCGATCTGCGCAGCCCTCTTCGAGCTAGCGATGATGATATGGCATTAAAGCAAGCGATACATAATGCTATCGAAAGGAAACCAAAAGGTCACGATTTTGTTATCGATCGCAGACAAGGCGCTAAGTCTGTAGGCAGGCACATGAGCGTCACAGGTGGGTGAACTGAATTTTGAATGATAAAGTGACAAAGCTAGCATTCCTTGCTTCTGGGGCACCAGCCGCGCAACGGAGTTTAAAGGCGCTCAAGACAAAATATAGCCATGTGCAGCCCGAAGATGCAGACGTCATCGTTGCGCTAGGTGGTGACGGCTTTATGTTAGAAACGTTGCATGGAAATTCGGCTAGGAATGTTCCCATTTTTGGTATGCAGCGTGGCACTGTCGGCTTCTTAATGAACTCTTATTCAGAAAATGATCTCGTCGCGAGAATTGCTGGTGCGAAAGAGGTTGATCTAACACCATTACGAATGACAGCAATAAATTCTGACGGTTCAGTTGTTGAAGCTCTTGCCATCAATGAAGTGTCTCTTCTGCGCCAAACTCGTCAAAGTGCCAAAATACGTATAACGGTTGATGGAATAGAACGTCTTCCAGAGCTTGTTTGTGATGGCGCTTTGGTTGCAACGCCTGCCGGCAGTACAGCCTATAACCTTTCAGCTCATGGACCGGTTGTACCTCTCAACTCCGATGTTCTCTGCCTGACCCCAATTAGCGCATTTCGACCTCGGCGCTGGCGCGGCGCCTTACTACCATCCCAAGCCAAAGTTGTATTTGATGTTTTAGACCCTGAAAAACGGCCAGTTTTAGCTGTAGCGGATTATACTGAGGCCCGAGATGTTACTCGTGTCGAGATTAGTGAAGATCCAACTCATGCCTTCAAAATGTTATTTGACCCTGAGCACGACCTGGAAGAGCGAGTACTCAAAGAGCAATTCCAGAGTTGAAAAAGTATAGAAAATCTTATTGGCCACGATTAGGGCTAACTCTAATAATCGGCGCTTCTGGCGGTTGGTTATTTACCCGCCTTGGTACACCACTTCCATGGATGCTTGGCGCTCTCAGCGCCACGATGGTTGGCTCTATGGTAGGATTACCCCTGCAAGTACCCCAGCTATTCAGAAGACTTTGGATAATAGTTCTAGGTGTAATGCTCGGCAGCTGTTTTGGTCCTGAAACACTGGACCACGTGGTATTATGGGGTGGCAGCTTTGCAGGCATGATAGCATTTGTGACATTTACTACCCTCGCCGTTGCTTGGTTTTACAATCGTTTCGGAAAATTTGACAGGAATACGGCTCTGTTCTGTGCCACCCCTGGTGGTTTAGGGGAAATGGCTATTTTAGGGCCTGCTTTAGGCGCCGATGAAAAAACGATTGTCTTAACGCATGCTACAAGAATTGTTGTGGTTATGGCGTGCGTGCCACCTGCCTATGCTCTACTGGAAGGTTATGTTCCCACTCCGAACCTTGGGAGTAAGGGTGGCCTCTTTGATGCCAACCTTTATGATCTTGCTATACTCGGCATCGCGGGTTTCGGAGGAGCTCTACTCGCAAAGGTTCTTCGCTTACCAGCCTGGCAAATGTGTGGGTCTATGTTTGCAAGCGCCGCAATACACGCCGCGAATATCACTTCAGCATCACCACCTCAGGAATTGGTAGCATTTGCACAGATTGTAATTGGTTCAGGTGCAGGAGCTCGCTTTGCAGGTTCAAAGCCGCATGAGCTTGTCAAACCTGTAGCATTAAGTGCACTCGCTACGCTCTTGGTGTTACTGATGGCTGCAGCCGCCGCCTATGCGATATCGCTCACTCTCAATCTAGATTTTCGCGCCGTCCACCTCTCCTATTCTCCTGGTGGCTTCGCTGAAATGAGCTTAATTGCTCTTGCTCTAGGTATCGAAGCTCCGTTTGTAGCAGTGCACCATATGGGACGAATTTTTGCAGTTGTTATAATGGCTAGCGTTCTTGGCCGAGTGCTCCAACGAAGCACCCGGTAAGATAACAATCAAAAACTTACTTAGGCTAATGTCAGATGTCTAAGAAGCTACGCATTTTCCGACTGCGACTTGGGTGCTTTAGCTTTCGGAGAGCCTTAGCTTCGATTTGGCGAATACGTTCACGAGTAACCGAAAACTGCTGCCCTACTTCTTCAAGTGTGTGGTCAGTATTCATACCAATACCAAAGCGCATACGAAGAACTCGTTCCTCCCGAGGCGTAAGTGTCGAAAGCACCCGAGTTGTTGAGTCCCTGAGATTTGACAAAATAGCATTATCTATCGGCTGAATAGCATTCTTATCTTCTATGAAATCGCCAAGATGACTATCATCTTCATCACCAACGGGTGTTTCCAAACTAATAGGCTCTTTGGCAATTTTCAGAACCTTTCTGACCTTTTCTAATGGCATTCCAAGCTTTACCGCCAACTCTTCAGGAACAGGTTCTCGCCCAATTTCATGAAGCATCTGACGACTTGTTCGAACCAACTTATTAATCGTCTCAATCATATGGACAGGGATGCGGATCGTTCGCGCTTGATCTGCAATAGATCGCGTTATTGCCTGCCTGATCCACCAAGTGGCATATGTAGAGAACTTATAACCACGACGGTACTCAAACTTATCGACAGCCTTCATCAATCCAATGTTCCCTTCTTGGATTAGGTCCAAGAATTGCAGGCCACGATTTGTATATTTTTTGGCAATCGAAATCACTAGTCTGAGATTAGCCTCTACCATCTCTTTCTTTGCTCGGGCAGCTTCGCGCTCCCCTTGCTGAACTAATGTCACCAGCTCCCTAAACTCATTGAAAGGCATCTGAACCGTTCTGCAAATAAGCCAAAGACTAGCTCTAAGATCTTTCACCTCTTCCTGATGATTCTTGCAGAATTTTTTAAACTCAACCTTTTGGCTTACAGATCTCATCCACTTTGGATCAGTTTCACGTCCGCGCCATTCCTTAATGAATATGTCTCGCTTTACACCTGAGCTCATTGCAAGCTTCAGAACCTGGCCTTCAATTTGTACAGCTTCACGGTTCAGATCATAGAGCTGCTCCATTAGCTGCTCGATGCGCATGTTATTCAAACGCACATCACCCAAAACTTCCAGCATTTCCTGTCGAACTTTCTGGAAGCGCTTTTCGGATGCCGCATCAGCTTCTTCGCCCGCTTCAAAACTTTCCATCCGAGCCGCAGTCGCTTTGTCGAGACGCTTATGAATCCTATGTATTTTACCTAGCCGTTCCTCAGATTCTGGAAGGAGAGCTCTTTCCATTGCGGCCAGAGATAGATTTACCGCGTCGTTTTCATCATCTTCATCATCTTCGTCTTCTGACTCTTCATTACTCTCGCTGTCGTCATCCGCTTTGGCAGCTTTCCCCTCTTCGAATCCATCAGTGTTCAAAGCAGTCTGACTGTTATCAACCTGTTGTCCTCCCATGGAAGCATCGAGGTCTAGGATGTCTCGTAGCAATAATGAGCCGTCCTTAAGTGACTCACGCCACTCTAAGATGGTGGCTGCGGTCAATGGGCTCGACATCAGAGCACCGATCATCTTTTCACGACCGGCCTCAATACGTTTTGCTATGGCTATTTCACCTTCGCGCGACAGTAGCTCAACTGATCCCATTTCCCGAAGATACATACGAACTGGGTCATCTGTGCGCCCAATATCATCATCAGCGATGTTGCCAGATCGCTGGCTCTTCCCACCTTCGTTTTCGTCATCATCATCCGGAGAAGAGTCTCTGTCTTCCTGAAGATCATCAGGCTCTTCATCTTCTACGACATTGACCCCCATTTCTGAGAGGGTTGCCATAACATCTTCAATTTGCTCGGAGCTAACTTGGTCCGGTGGCAAAGCTTCATTCAGCTCATCATAAGTGACTGAACCACGTTCTTTCGCAGCGGCAAGAAGTTTTTTAACTGCCGCGGCTTCATCAAGCTGAAGTCTATCCGCACTTTCCTCTGCCGCGGATACTTTCTTTTCGGCACGCCCTCGCTTGGAAGGCGCTGCTTTTGAATTTGATTGTGCTTTTGCAGCTGCTTTCGCCATGATCTTTCGACTCACACCAATTGGTCCGAAACACAAACTATAACTGTAACACTCGCCTGAAATGCATCGTTGGAGCGTTGTTATTTCTAAACGCGTTTATTGCCCGTCAATCGAATGGTACCTCGCCGCTGTTTCTGAAGAAATAGCGTCCGCGGCAACATCGTCTTCGGATCCAATAATCTGGGCACGCTCGCGCAAGCTCCGATCAGCATCCGATTGCTCGATCGCCGAGATTGATAATTCCAACCACTGTGCCGCGTCTACGGCGTCGCCCACTAGGGCAGTAGGGCGCCGACGAACGGCCAATTCCATTTGGCGCAACGCGTGGCTTAACCCTTGAGCTTGTAATGAGCCTCTTAGGCTAGCTTCGTCAATAGCTAATTCACTGGAAAAGGCTGCGACTAAGTGCGCTCTGATACGTTTCATTTCAGGATCTTGGAAATCCAACAATGCCAATCTTTCAGCAAACCCTTCAGCAACATCTGGCCTTAACAAACACCCATATAGAAGTCTGGCCTCTCGCAATCCATGACCAACCGCTGCAATTGGTAGTTTTGGGCGGGGAAGTATAGAGCTTAATGATTTGCTCTTCTGAGAATTATTCCATTCCTTTTTAAAGCCAGCGGGCCTCTGAGGACGGAAAGCCTTAGACAAACGATCTCTAAAAGCATCGCGAACATAAAGTCTGACGGTTTCATCCTGGATGCTACGAGCTAGTTCATGAAGATTTTTATCCACCGCCGCACGATTTTCTGGAATTGTGACATCTATATCGGCACAAGCGTCTTCGAAAACCGTATCAATGAGACTTATAGATCCGCCTAAAGCATCGCGTAATGCGCTGACGCCCTCCTGTCTCACCAGGTCGTCTGGATCACGCCCTTTATCCAAAAGTACAAATTTTAAGGTTCGACCAGGCTCAAGAATTGGGACCGCTCGCAGCGCTGCACGTCGGGCTGCCTTCTGTCCCGCTACATCGCCATCAAGACACAGAGTTGGCGCGGCTACTATCCTCCATAACCGCTTGATTTGGCCTTCTGTAACCGCAGTTCCAAGAGGAGCCACCACATTAGCAAAGCCGGCTTCAGAAAGAGCAATAACGTCCATGTAGCCTTCAACTACAATCATTTCCCCGGACTTGTGCGCGTGCTCACGAGCTAAATCAAGCCCATACAGCGTTTCTCCTTTGTGAAAGAGCGGGTTGTCTGGGGAGTTGAGATATTTTGGCTGCTCTTCCCCAAGAGCACGAGCCCCAAAGCCAATTGCCCGACCCTGAACGTCAGCAATTGTGAAGATTACGCGATCTTTAAAATATCCATAGATTGATCCATCATCACCTCGACGTGCGAGGCCAGCCTCTACAGCAAGCTCATCGGAAATGCCCTCTCGACGCAAGTAAGTAAGAACCGACATCCGGTCAGCTGGTGCATAACCAAGCCTAAATCGCTTGATTGTTTCATGCTTTAATCCACGATCCAGAAGATAATCCAGCGCCTTTTTCCCAGCAGGCATACCAAGCTGATTTTCAAAAAAATGTGCAGCCAAAGCCACAGCCTCTAGAAGGCTCTTTGAATGTTTCGCCTGTTTAACTTGTTCTGGAGAGGCCTTCGGGACATCAACCCCAGCTATTTCAGCGACAGTCTCTACCGCTTCCGGAAAACTATGACCCTCAGTCTTGATCAAAAACGAAAAAATATCGCCATGCTCACCAGAGCTGAAACAGTGAAAAAAACCTTTCGCATCATTTACCGTAAAAGATGGGGTCTTTTCTGAACTGAAGGGGGACAGGCCGACATACTCGCGGCCACGGCGGGTCAACTTAACTTTTCGACTTACGATATCACTAACTGAGATCCGAGACTTCAGATCTTCTAAAAATCCAGGGGGATAGCTAACCAACCTATGCTACTCAGCTTGTTGTTAAAAGCCGCTTCGCAGCTTCAGCTGCTGTTTGAGCGTCTAACGCCGCTCCGTGGGTTTGTCGAAGACTAGCCATCACCTTACCCATATCTTTAATTCCCTCCGCACCTACGGATTCAATCGCCTTCTTAGCCGCGTCTAATGTAGCAGCTGCATCAAGCTGCTTTGGCAAAAACTGCTTGATAACCTCTATCTCCGCACGCTCTGAGTCAGCTAGCTCAATCCGTCCACCCTGTTCATAGAGAGTAATCGATTCTCCACGCTGCTTAATCATCTTTTGCAGCAGTTCACGAATCGAGTCGTCATCAACACCGTCTTGCACTCCGTGCTCCCGAGCAGCGATATCACGATCTTTAATCGCGGCTAGGATTAGCCGAATGGTGGCCAAATCAGCGGTTTGCTTACTCTTCATAGCATTTTTCATCGCAGTATTTAGCTCGGTTCTTAGCACCATTAATTCTCCTGAAAAAATGCTAATTGCGACTGCTGGTCGCTAGGCAAAACTTGCACTAACATATTGATTTCTAACAAAAACGTCAAAATCCGTGAACTTGACGACTACCTTTCATTTGCCTATTAATGC
>VMCJ01000134.1 GCA_008081395.1 Rhodospirillales bacterium
CGAAAGACCTGCCACGCCTCCACCAACGATCACTGCACTAGCTGTTTTGGGAAATTGAAATTCCAAGATAGGATTCACCAAATTGATGCATTTTTTCATCACGATTTACCAAAATCGTATATGTTCTAAATGAGTTTATGAAGAGCTCTACAGCTCTTTGGAAAACAATTTTCCAAGCCCATTTTGTGGGATACTTTGATTAAAATTTTATAAAACCCAAGGCATCAGTATGAATATAAAAGATCACATACGTTCAATTCCTGATTTTCCAAAGCCAGGTATTTTATTTTATGACATTTCTACTCTTCTAGCTCATCCCAATGCATGGGCTGAGACGATTGACTGTATGGCAGAAGCCATCCAACCATGGACTCCAACAAAGCTTATTGGGATAGAAAGTCGTGGGTTTTTACTAGCAGCTCCTCTAGCCCTAAAACTTGGCCTAGGTTTTGTGATGCTCCGCAAGAAGGGCAAACTTCCAGGATCGGTCGAATCTCATCAATACGCTCTAGAGTACGGGACCGATACAATTGAAATTCAAAGCGATGCAGTGAACTCCAATGATCGAGTTGTAATTCTAGATGACCTGCTAGCAACAGGGGGAACCATGGAAGCTGCTATCCAGCTGATAAGAAACCAAGGGGCCACAGTCGCAGGGGCTGCATGCATAATTGAGCTAACCTTTTTAGATGGCCGATCCAAAGTCTCTTGTCCTTTAGAAACTTTGATCACCTACGATGAGTGATTAGACCCAATAGCCTAAAAACAAAGTCTAACGAGCTAACTGACAATTCAAATCACGCGAATGCCTCTTCCCAGGATCCCCGAGTTGCGGCTTTTGAATATTCTGTAGCCCGGTTTTCAAAGAAATTTGCATGCTCAAGGCCATTTAACATCTCATCCATCCACGGCAGTGGATTGCGGGCAATGCCAAACTCTGGCTCCTCGAAACCTAATTGCGCAAGACGCATGTCCCCGATGTAGCGAATATAAGATTTTACCTCATTAGCCTTTAGGCCCTGGATTGTTCCCAAACTAAAGGCAAGATCTATAAAGGCATCTTCGTGCTCAACTATTATATTCAGGGCATCTCGCAACTTTGGTTCTAAATCCTGTGCGCTGTCAGGATATTCACGAATAAAGGTTCTAAAAAGGCGGATAATTGAATTAGCGTGCAAAGTCTCATCTCTTGCCGACCAAGCTACGATCTGTCCCATACCCTTCATTTTATTAAATCGCGGGAAGTTCAATAACATTGCAAAGCTAGCAAATAGCTGAAGTCCTTCAGTAAAGGCTCCAAACACAGCCAATGTCATTGCTATATCTGGCTTTGTGGAGACTCCAAACTGCTGCATGTAATCATATTTGTCCTTCATCTCCTTGTAGCGAAGGAAGGCTGAATACTCGACTTCAGGCATGCCTATTGTATCAAGCAAGTGGCTGTATGCAGCAATATGAACCGTCTCAATATTTGAAAAGGCAGCAAGCATCATCTGCACTTCAGTCGGCTCAAAAACTTTAGAGTAGTGCTTCATGTAACAGTTATTCACTTCAACATCAGCTTGAGTGAAAAACCGAAAAATCTGGGTGAGAAGATTGCGCTCGCCATCCGAAAGTTTTTGGGCCCAATCCCGAACATCTTCGGCCAGCGGAACTTCTTCAGGCAACCAGTGGAGACGCTGCTGCGTCTGCCAAGCCTCGTAGGCCCAAGGATAATCAAAAGGCTTATATGTAGCCTTAGCATCAAGAAGAGACATTTTTCGGCGCTCCTGCCGGGATTAAATAGGTAAAAGGCTTACTGACAGGCAAGACATTCTTCATAGTCGAGCTGCCCACCTTCAACAGACTGAACCACCGGAGCCGCACCAAAGCGACTAACTACATCAGCCCGTTGAATCGACTTAGAACGAAGGTAATAAAGAGACTTCATTCCTTTTTTCCAAGCCTGAAAATGTAAATGATGCAGATCGCGTTTGTGCACATCTGCTGGCAAAAATAAGTTGACCGACTGGGACTGACACACAAACGGTGTACGATCTGCAGCCAATTCTATTACCCAGCGCTGATCCAACTCGAAAGCAGTTTTAAACACATCTTTCTCGAGCTCAGTAAGAAATTCTAAATGCTGCACAGATCCTTCTCGAGTTACTATAGATGACCATGTTTCTGCATCATTTCTGCCATGGCGTTCCAAAACTTCCTCTAAATAGCGATTACGTACGCCAAAAGACCCTGAGAGCGTCTTGTGGGTAAAAGCATTTGCAGCACTTGGCTCAATCCCAGGCGAAGCTCCCCCACAAATAATGGAAATCGAAGCAGTTGGAGCAATAGCGAGTTTATGAGAAAAACGCTCCTTGATGCCGTATTCCGCCGCATCAGGGCAAGGACCTCTTTCGTCCGCCAGTTTAGCAGAAGCAGCATCCGCCTGCTCTCGAATTTGCTTAAACATCCTCATGTTCCACGACTTCGCCATGGCACTCTCAAATGGGATATTCTTTTGTTGCAAGAAGGAATGGAAGCCCATTACTCCAAGACCTACAGAACGCTCGCGCATAGCCGCATATTTGGCTTTAGAAAATTCTTCTGGTGCCTGATCAATAAAATCTTGAAGAACGTTATCCAAGAACCGCATAACGTCTTCAACAAAACCAGGTGCTGACTGCCATTCATCGTATTTTTCAAGATTAAGAGATGAAAGACAACAAACAGCTGTACGGTCACCGCCATGCTGATCAATTCCTGTTGTCAGCGTGATTTCACTACACAAATTTGATGTTTTAACAGATAGACCTGCTAATTTTTGATGCTGCGGAATTTCCCGATTCACAGCATCAGAATAGATGATGTACGGCTCACCTGTTTCAATCCGGGCTGTCAAAATTCTGATCCAAAGCTCACGCGCCGATACTGTTTTTATCAATGCGCTATCCTTTGGACTAACAAGTGCCCACTGCTCGTCAGCCTCAACAGCACGCATGAACGCATCCGTTAGGAGTACACCATGGTGTAGATTGAGAGCCTTTCTATTTGGATCGCCACCAGTCGGCCGACGGATTTCAATGAATTCCTCAATCTCTGGATGCCAAACCGGCATATAAACTGCGGCAGAACCACGGCGCAGGCTTCCCTGACTGATAGCCAATGTCATGCTGTCCATAACTCGAATAAATGGAACAACACCTGAGGTTTTACCATTTCCACCTACCTGCTCTCCTATCGAGCGCAGGTTGCCCCAATAACTTCCAATGCCTCCACCTCTAGCAGCCAACCAGACATTTTCATTCCAGAGGCCAACTATGCCGCCCAAACTGTCTGAAGCTTCATTGAGAAAGCATGAAATCGGCAGCCCACGTTTTGTTCCCCCATTGGAGAGAACCGGGGTAGCGGGCATAAACCAAAGGCGAGAGATGTAATCATAGAGACGCTGTGCGTGAGCGGTGTCATCAGCAAAGTGACCAGCAACGCGGGCAAATAAATCCTGAAAGCCCTCGTCCTGCATTAAATAACGATCGGCTAAAGTCGCTTTTCCGAAAGGAGTCAGCAATTCATCACGAGAACGATCGATATGAACTGATATTCCGCGGGCATTTTGAAAGACATCACGCGCAATGTCTCCACCAAGAGCATGAGCAGAAAGCGTTGTCCTCTCGATATCCAGAGCTTTATCCAGAGCAGCCATTGCTCCATCATCGGCAGAAATCCGGCCCGTTCCGTCCATTAAGCTCTCTCCATCCACAGCTTGGGGAAAACATTTTCCCCAAATCTCTACTACATCTTGTGTTCTATTAGAAAATTCAATCTACATGAAGGACAAATAGATCGCTATCTAAAAATAAAAATAGTTCTCAACAGATATAGAACAATATAGGAACATTTGAAAACAGTGGCAATACTGTGTCATGTCTTTAGGTCAACATGGAAAGCCTAACAAATTGATAATTTCGCTGAATTAAAACCTATAGTTAGGTCTTTTTCGGTCATTTAGAGAAACTTTTCGCACAACCATTGTGCTTTAGATCAGCCAAGAATGTTAAGGTGAAAGGATGGTTGTCTTTAAAAAAAATCAATTAAATTCAGTCGGGATTTATTAATTCAAAGTCTGGGATGACCTCAAAAATAAAACACTTTTATTGCCGATAAAATTTCAATTCCAACCCAACCCTTTTCGAATATCTGCAAAAACATCAAGCGAACGAGAATGATCTCCGGCAAAGCGCAAGCATATGTGCTCTACACCAGCATCCGCATACGCTTGAAGAACTTTTGCAGCCCCCTCCGCAGAACCCGCGTAGCTATATTGAACCTTCCTCATAAGATCAGGCCGGGCGCCATAGTAGCTTGACATAAACTGGTTCAAACGCGCTTCTGCTTGCGAGACATTTTCATCAATTGCAAATGTTGCATATAGCGCCCCTGTGACAGACTTTGGGTCACGTCCTTCTGCAACGATTTCAGCATCAAGCTGCGCTCTCTGAGTCTTCCAACCCTCAGGATCCGGCCCATTCGGGAACCACCCATCAAACTCCCGCGCAATACGCTTAAAGGCAGCCTCTACCTTTGCGCCTATCCAAATAGGTGGCCCACCCTTTTGATACGGGGTTGGGCCTAAGATAGCCTGATTCATTTTCCACCGCCCATCCCAATCTATCGGCTCACCTGACCATAGAGCTCGAGCTAACCTCAGCCCCTCTAACATTCGACCAACTCGCTTATCGAACGGAACGCCACACGCTTCAAATTCGTGGCGTATATTCGGAACATCAGTCGCTATACCGACGCCTAGTATTAATCTTCCTTCACTAGCTTGATCGAGTGTCGCGCAAGTGTGGGCTAACAAGACGGGATTGCGTAGGGCCGGAAGCAAAACTGCGGTTCCTAAAGCAACATTGCGAGTTCGGCCTGCCACCGTAGCGAGTAACGTTAAAGGTTCATGCCGAGGTCGTGCTATAACAGAATCACCAATCCAAACTGAGTCAAACCCAAGACTTTCCGCCTTTTCCGCAAGCTCAAGCAAAGGGGCAACGGCAGGCCTACCCTCCATAACGCTCTCACGGGTTGGCAGGAGGTATCCAAGTTTAGGCGCCATGTATTTGCTCCATCAGTCTCTTATTGTCTCATATCCAATATTTTCATTATTTCGCACGACCTTAATCACCCCTGGGAATGGTATATGTGCACCCGCAAGGCGAATATTAGTTTCAACAACCGCATCCAGAAGCCCAAGCCGTGTCTTTAGGGCTTTTGACCGATCTGCATCAAAAAGAAAGCCCCACTCTGGGTGCTTGATTTGCAATGCAGGTAGGTGAATTGCATCTGCCGATACGAGCACCGGCAATTCATTACCAATGCGAAAACCCACCTGGCCTGGCGTGTGGCCTGGAAGACCCACCGCTTCAACACCTTCAACCAAGTTCTGGCCTGGCTTAATTAAGGTTATCCGCTCTCGATATGCTTCTAAAGCAGCCAAAGCAAATGGTGCCTGGGTTGCTTGAATGGCATCGTGTTCCTCAGGTGCATTCCAGTAACGATGCTCTTCTTCCGACACAAACAATTGAGCGTTTTCAAATAATCGCGCTCCATCTTGCACCAACCCAGCCGCATGGTCTCCATGCAAATGAGTCATAAAAAGGTCCGTGATGTCGGCTCGATCATAACCAGCCGACTTGAGAGCTTTTTCGAGATGTCCCAGAGAAGGTGCTCGGCGAGCCCCATCACCAGCATCAATTAAGCAAAGACGGTCTGGTGTCTCTACCAGAAAAGCATTTACTGATAGGCAGAGGTCATTAAGGTCTTGACCATCTGCAATAGCAAGGTCGTCCCCTACGCCACGGACGACATCTGGAAAACGAGATAAGTCTAAGTCTAGGTAACCATCTCCCAACGCCAATAGTTTTGGGCCATCTGTTTTTATAATCTCAGCCCGACCACCCGCATCACGGATTCTCCGTGTTGTTTCGCCCATTTTATTTTCCTCTCAGCACTGCTCACGAAGTGCCTTCACAAACCCTCCCAGTCCTAACTGCCGCTCTCTTCTTAGTCTTTCTGCCGACAAAATCGCGCGCACCTGATCGACACTATGTTCAATATCTCGATTGATGATCACGTATTCATATTCCTGCCAATGACTCATTTCAGATGATGCCTCTGACATTCTTCGTTCAACCACTTCTTCAGAATCTTGTGCACGTCGACGGAGTCTCTGCTCTAATTCAATAGTAGATGGAGGAAGGATAAAAACACGCACAAGATCACTGGGAGCTTTTTCCTTTATTTGCTGCGTGCCCTGCCAATCTATATCAAAGAGAACATCTCGACCTTTGCTCAAAGTATCTTCAACTGGCCCCTTTGGTGTTCCATAGTAATGATCAAACACTCGGGCATGCTCAAGGAACTCATCCTTGTTAGCGCGCATCCCGAATTCTTCTCGGTCTAGAAAAAAATAATCTCGACCTTCCGTTTCACCTGGCCGCTTTGGACGCGTAGTTGCGGATACTGACATTTGAAGCAGAGGTTCAATATCTAACAACCTGCGCGAAATTGTTGTCTTACCCGCGCCAGACGGGGACGACAGCACAAGCATCAACCCACGTCTTTGTATTAACTCTTCTTGCATTCAAAGCCCCCTAATCTACTCAACATTCTGCGCCTGCTCTCGAAAGGCGTCGATGGCCGTTTTTAGATCCATTGCCAACCGCGTCAGACTAAGATCAGCAGATTTAGAACCTAGAGTATTCGCTTCACGATTAAATTCCTGACAAAGAAAGTCGAGCCGGCGACCTATAGCCCCACCCGAAGAAATCATT
Source organism: Rhodospirillales bacterium (assembly GCA_008081395.1). Lineage (GTDB taxonomy): Bacteria > Pseudomonadota > Alphaproteobacteria > Bin95 > Bin95 > VMCJ01. Next base: position 6,804 of record VMCJ01000134.1, read on the forward strand.
TCACGAGCTTGTGCAACGTGAGCCGTTAGACGATCTAATTCTTCCGTTACGTCGACTTTAATAGCTAGAGTTGCAGCCTCCTGAATAATCCGCTCCTCCGGAATATTAGCCGTCTCACCAATCAAATTTGTGATTGCCTCTTTATAGCGATTGGCCATCCGCTCGGGCTGTTGCAAAGCAAGTGATTTTGCCTGGTGAACAAGTTCTAAAATTGTCGTCAAAATTTCATCTAATACTGCAGCCAGCCTAATACCTTCCTCTACTCTTGCTTTAGCTAAACTATCCAAAAGTGCGGGGATATCTGTTAGTGGTGCGGTACGAATAGTTTCATTGTCAGAGTTACCTGTTTGTAAAACACCTCGAATTTGCAGGAGGCCATCAAGTCTTGCGGGTTCGATAGGAGCCTGCTCTGGCAACTCAACTTTTGAAAGGTCAGAAATAAGGCCTGACAAGACATCAAAGTTAATGTTAGGGCGACTCACACTCTCTGTTTGCTCTATACTAAGAGCCACCTGAATTGTCCCTCGTTTAAAGTATTTGACTAGCGCTTCCCTAGTTTTACGTTCTGCCTGATCAACAAAGCTGGGAGCGCGCACGCGCACATCCAAACTACGACCGTTTACGCTACGCGCCTCCCATGCCCACGAAACATCACCAGAATGACCTTCAACACGTGCAAAACCTGTCATGCTTGAAATCATCTCAACCCACGTTCCCTTTGAATTTGACGCCATTTTGCAACATTACGATTGTGCTCTGATAGGCTTTTACTAAAAACATGGCCGCCAAAACCATCAGCAACAAAAAATAACTCGTCAGTAATTAAAGGATTAGCGGCTGCCATTAGCGAAGATTTTCCTGGATTAGCAATTGGACCTGGCGGCAGGCCTAGTTTGAAATACGTATTGTAAGGGTCAGGGTATTTAAGATCCTTATAAGTTAAGCGTCGTTCAAATATCATTTTTCCGCGGGTAATCGCATAAATTACTGTGGGATCAGATTGCAGCAACATCCCGCGCTTTAGACGATTAACAAAAACAGCTGCAACGCGCGGTTGCTCCGATGGAATTGATGTTTCCCTCTCAACTATCGAGGCAAGGGTGATGAGTTCAGTTGGAGTATCTATGGGATGATTTTCACTCTTCGAAGCCATTGCTAAAGTGACAACATCCGACATCATATCCCGCATTCGGCTTATCAAGCCTTCTCGCGTGTCGCCCCAAGAATAATGGTAG
>VMCJ01000141.1 GCA_008081395.1 Rhodospirillales bacterium
AAGGCGTCAGACGGCCTGTAAGCCGGGTTCTGTCCCGAGCCTCTCAACTTGATAGACTCTTGGGAGATCATTCCTCTGGGGCATTCGTTGCCGAATGCCTCGCGCGATCTACCCGAACGGCAGTCCGAAGGCGGACTAGTCAAATACTTTGAAGAGTACTTGACGCGCCATTCCTATTTGATCTTGCTCCTGGTGGGGCTTGCCGTGCCAATCTCGTTACCGAGATTGCGGTGCGCTCTTACCGCACCCTTTCACCCTTACCAAGCATCTATGGTGCTTGGCGGTTTGCTTTCTGTGGCGCTTTCCCTGGGGTCGCCCCCGCCGGGTGTTACCCGGCACCATGCCTCCGTGGAGCCCGGACTTTCCTCCATCGACCAAGGTCGACAGCGATCTCCTAGCCATCTGACGAGGATCTACGATATCAGACATTCGTAATAACGGCGAGGTTTAAACCAGATGTAGTTTTATAATTTTTATGCTCTCGGCCCTCTTACTTAAGTAAAACGCGATAGTCGACTTCGGGACATGTTTCTGAATATTAGAAGTGCGTGAGCTCCTGTCAGGCTTTTACGATAATGGAGCAACTGAAAGTCTGCCTTCCACGCCGTGTGCTTTTATTCTTTCACCGACAAATCCCGAGCGTTTAGCTTCTTCGACAAATTCCTTGAGGAATGCGGCTGCTTCAGATCGGCCTTTGCCACAGCCGACCGCCTGTTGGACAGAAGAAAACTGACCTTCAAGAATACGAGCCCCGTCCAGCCGTTTGACATCATCTATGAGGCGCGGACGCAAGCCTGCCAGGACTTCCATACCTTCATCTACAAAAAGTTTGAAACTTGCTTCTATGCCTTCTGCGCGGCAAAGTTCGGCGTTTTTAATATTGCGATCAAGCCAAAGATCGTATGCGCTCCTAGCTGAAACTGCTATTCGCACTCCTTCTTTATCAACATCTTCAATCCGTTGGATTGGCGAGCCAGCAGGCACTAGGTACGTTGACTGTATTTCGGCATAGGCAGCAGTGAAGTCCATGACCTCTGCTCGTTTTGGTTCAGCACCAATATTTCCAATGTCCCAAATATCTTGGTTTGCCGTATCCGAAATTTCCCCTGGAGTAGCCATTGGTACAAATTTTACAGGTACCCCTAGACGCTTAGCAATCGCGCTTGCCATGTCGGGAGATACGCCAATGGGATCTCCGTTTTGCGCCTTGTCAGTGACTAGTAGAAAGTTGCCCAGATTTATAGCTGCTCGAAGTGAGCCAGTTGGAGCCAATTGTTCAACAATAATTTTATCCATTTTTGTAAATCCAATTTAGATGAAGCTGGTTTAGGCTAGCTCAGTATTAAGGAATGAAAGTGTTCTTTCTAGAGCCAGGTCTGCCGATGGCTGATGATAGGGAGGGTAGCCAAACCGATTGAACCCATGGTCGGCATTTTCATACATGAAAATATCAACATTCGATAATGGTCCAAGTGCTGCTTTTACGGGTTTATAAGACGCTGGCGGGACATGCTCATCAAGCTCAGCAAAATGTATCATTAGAGGTCCAGTCAACCCATCTGCCTCTTCCAAAAATTGCTCAACCTGGACTGGATAGTAAGCAACTCCTGCATCAGCTAGGCCTCGGGCCATAGCGAGGTACACAAGTTTACCCCCAAGGCAAAATCCAACTGTTCCTACTTTACCTGTGCACTCTGGATCCTCAGCTAATATCTTTATATAGCCCATCATGTCACCGGTGAATGCTTCAAGGTCCATGGAGAACCCAAGAGCACGAGCAATTTTTTGATCTTCTGGAGTATAGTCTAGATATCTTCCTGCCTCTTGGCGCCAATATAAGTCCGGAGCGAGAACTATAAATCCTTGTTCGGCATATCCATCGGCCACCTTCCGGACCCAGTGATTGACATTGTACACCTCGCCTAAAAGTATGATACCCGGCCATGGACCAGGTTCTTTTGGCTTTGCTAGATAAGCATCCAGCTGCCCGCCGTCGATTGTGATATTGATCATTTCACCTGACACTGACCTTTTCCTTTTCTAAAACAGCTCTGGTCGCACACGTCCACACAATAGACCTAGGTATTATTTAACTTAAGGGGCCTCATTGTAGCGCGTCAGTATTTTTCTTCCTCGATCTTAAATTGTCTGCTGCGAGATGGGCGAAGTTGAAACACCAGGACTGCTTTGTGATCGATTTTTAAGTCTATATTAAACTCGAATTCTCGCATCTCTAAGCGTGATGATAATCCGAATGTTTAGCCTTTTTCTTGAGTAGGTATTGTTTGTAAATTTCTTATCCATTTAAGGGCTGACTGATTCCAGGACTGGATTTTTGGAATGACTAGAGATCGTTCTTTCATGGCGCCAACTCTTAACATGAAAATGCTGCGATCTCCTTCTGCTGATGTTGCGTATATTTGCGTCCCACAGTTTGAGCAAAAACCTTGGGCGCGTGGTCTGCCACTTTCTCCAATTTTTACATATTCTTTTGGGGTACCTTTGGTTAACTTAAAATTTTCTGCACTTGCTGGAGCATTAACGCGGAATGCAGTGGACGAAAGAGTTTGGCAATCAGTGCAGTGGCATATCATAGCGGCATGAATGTCAATTTCAGCTTCGTATTGTATCGCTCCACAGTGGCATGATCCATTTACGCGCATATCTCTGCTCCACTTCAGTTTTTTCCCACTATAATCAAAAAAAATCGGGAGGTGATATGAGAGCAGCTTGGTACCAACGTCTTGGCCCGGCGTCAGAAGTCTTAGAGCTGGGCGAAATGCCTGATCCTACTCCTAGTTCTGGGGAGCTTCTAATCCGCCTTTTTGCCTCTGGCGTTAATCCTGCAGATGTAAAACGCCGGGCGGGACTTGGTTCTTACTCTAAAATGGAACATTCTCGCGTGATCCCAAATAGTGATGGGGCTGGAGTTGTTGTTGGTATTGGTGAAAACGCTCAGCCGTCGTGGCTGGGTCGAAGGGTTTGGCTTTTCAACGGTCAAAGATTGGGTAGGGCATATGGTACGGCAGCCGAGCTTATATCCTTGCCATCGAAATTTGTTGCGGATCTCCCCAGCCATATAAGCTTTGATGAAGGTGCAACTCTCGGAATACCGGCAATGACCGCATTCCATGGCGTATTTTCCGACGGTGCTGTCAAAGGAAAGACAGTGTTGGTTTCGGGAGGGGCCGGTGCAGTTGGCTGGTATTCAGTCGCGCTTGCAGTATGGGGAGGGGCTCAAGTAATAGCCACTGTCAGTTCGCCAGAGAAAGCTGCAAGAGCAATGGCTGGAGGAGCATATGCAACAATCAACTATAAGTCCGAAGATGTTGCATCTCGTGTCAATGAACTTACTGATGGCAGAGGGGTCGAACGCCTTGTTTCAGTAGATTTTGGAGGAGATCTTCGCTGGGCAACCCAAGTGGTTGCTATGAATGGCTCTATCTCATCCTATGCCTCTGATACGCAAAAACACCCCCAGATTGCTTTCCAAGAATTTGCAAGCCGAAACATCCGTTTCATACCCTTTATTTTAAATTCCTTACCCAGCGATGTTTTGGATCGAGCGCGCTGGGGTGTGAATGCCTGGTTAGAAGAGCAGCCAAATCTTATGCGGCCTGTCGGCGGAAAGTTTGGTTTGAAAGAAATTGCTGCTTCTCATGAAGCAGTTGAAGCTGGTGAAAAGTTCGGCACAATCGTAGTCCGACCTGGAGAATAAACATGGATAAGAAACTTACTGTTGGTATTGGGGGATTTGGTGCTGTCGGACAAAAAGTTGCTGAAGCTCTCGATGATGGCATTGAAGGTTTGGAGTTAAAGTACATTTCGGTGCGTAACCACGACAAAGCAAATGAAAAAATGGGGAGTTTTGGACGCCCCGTTCCGATAGTAGGCCTCGCCGAACTTTCAGATTGCGATATAGTTGTGGAAGGGCTGCCGTCTGATGTGTTTGATGATATAGCTGAACCGGCCATTAACCGTGGCCGTATTTTTGTGCCAACCAGCGTTGGTCAATTGTTGCCTCGACCAGAACTTATCCAGAAAGCAAAAAGAACCGGTGCTAGAATAATAGCCCCTACAGGTGCGCTTCTTGGACTTGATGCAGTTCGTGCCGCAGCCGAGGGTGAAATCTACTCTGTAAATATGATTACTCGAAAGCCACCAAATGGGTTGAAGGGTGCTCCTCATCTGGTGGAGAACAATATTTCAGTTGATGGTCTGAAAGAAGCAAAACTTGTCTTTAAGGGTTCTGCACGAGAGGGTGCTGTTGGCTTTCCAGCGAATGTAAACGTTGCTGCCGCGTTGGCTCTCGCAGGCATTGGACCTGACAGGACAACGCTTGAAATCTGGGCCGACCCTGAGGTGGACCGCAACATGCACAGGATTTTAGTCGAAGCAGATAGCTGCCGCTTTTTGCTGGAAATTGCTAATGTTCCCTCGGATGAGAACCCGCGAACCGGAAAAAATACAGCGTTGAGTGTTATCACTTGCCTCAAAGGGCTGACGGAAACACTTAAGATTGGAAGTTAGATTTTTCTGAATTTTGCTCCGTCGAAAGTCTCTAAAGTCGCAATTTCTTCTACTGCGTTGCGCCTTAACTTCGACAGTTGCTTTATGGGTTTTCCCATTGGCACTACAGCTGCTACGGCAAATTCTCCCGGAATATTCAGTAGTTTTTGAACTTTCGGTTCTTGAGCAGCTGCGAGTGTAGTGATTGTGCCTCCAAAACCTGCCTGGCGGGCGGCCATCAACGTGTTCCAGACAAAGGGATAAATAGACGCGCCACTGATCACACCAACGCGGTCCAAAAATTGATCCATTGATGCAACTTTGCCTAAATCAACAACAAATACCAATACAACCTGAGCACGAATAAAAGACTGAGTTAAGTGATGAGACGGCTCTGTAGCCTCAATTTCAGCCTCCGTAACTTTAGTTGGATAGACTGATTGCCAGGGGCTTTCACCAGCCTTTATTTGGGCCGTATACCGTTTTGCAGCTGGGCGAGCTAAATCAGAAAGAGCTATCTTAGTTTCTTGATCGCGAACAATAATCACTCTGTTCCCTTGGCGATTTCCACCTGATGGGGCGAAACGAGCAATATCAAGAATTTCAAACAAAATGTCGTCTGGCAGTGGGTCATCCGTAAACTCACGAGCTGCGAACGTGGTTTGCATTACGTCATTGAGTTCCATTTAACTCTCCCCGAAAGACTGCTGGGTTTTTTATATATTAAGTGATTTAAGGTTTATGGATACTTACATGCATCCCCAGAAACTATCACAAAGCCTTGTGGGCCAGAGACAACATTAAAGCGCCATTCCGTTTCTCCTAACAAAACACTTTTGCTTAGAGGTAGTAGGCCTTTAATTTCATCCGTCTTTCCACCCAAACGGGTGAACTTCATGCTGATTTCGCGCTTTGGATCAAACCATGGTCGAGCACGTCCATCGACATCTGTAGCTGGAAAGCCCTGTCCAGTAATGACTATTGAGGTATTAGCAAAGCTAACCCAGTTGTTGTCGTTTCGCTTTTCATCTGTCGGTAAAATGAAGCGTCTTTCAGCCGGTTGATTAGAACATTTTCCAAACGCGTCAGCTTCTTGAATAATGAAGTTTAACCTCTTTGCCGGTACTCCTTCATCCAGTCTGCGGGTCAAGGTATTGAAAAGGTTTTTGGCTTCGCCATTAGGCACGTCTTTTTCATAACGCGCATTCCAATCCACAACTTGATCTTTTGCTCCTCTAAGTTGTGCGGCCAGATTTTGGTTTTCAGAGTCTACACCGTTCAATTGTATTTTTAGCGCGGCTACTTCTTTTCGAAGGCTTTTTACTTCTCGTTGAGCAAATGCAGTTCCAGTTTCGTAGGCAAAAAATCCCAACATTACCAGCCCGATAAGCAGTGCAGAAAACTTTAAAATAAACAATTGTTGTCTGCGACGTTGCTTTCGTCGACCTGCTCGTAAACCTATAGCCATAGACTTTGCTTTACTCTTTTCTCAAAAAGGTATGATAGGCTAATACAAAATGAAGTTATCAAATCCAAGCCAAAATATTAAGGTGCATTTACTAGGTGCATAAAAATTAGACCTATTATTAAGAAAAGACATTATTAGGTGCGAAATAAAATTATCTATACTTAATTGCTTTAAAAATTAAATTTTAAAAGTTCCATATTATACATTTTTATTTTCTTGTTTATTTCAAATTCTGTTGGCAAGGGTGGCTCGTAGAAACTTTCTGGACCAATTAACTTACTATTAATGCTTCAAAGACTTGTCGTCTGTTGTCGCAATGCACTAATTTTGTAATTTAAAAAGTCATAAACTTTACTCAATCCCTTGCTTTCTTGGATAATGAAATGGTTTCAGATGTACCTGTTGAAGCAGAGGATCTCACTAAGCGATTTGGCGATGTGATAGCGGTAGAAGGTATCAATTTTTCTGTCAAAAAAGGAAGCGTTGTTGGTCTTCTGGGCGGCAATGGTGCGGGTAAAACGACGACTATGTCGCTTCTTATGGGGTTAGTCATTCCATCAGCTGGAGAGGCCCGTATTTTTGGGGAGGACGCGAGTAAAAGAAGTGCTTCTGCACTTGCTAGGATAAACTTCTCTTCACCTTATGTTGAAATGCCTGGTCGGCTTACGGTAGAAGAGAATTTACAAGTTTACGCTAGACTTTTTGGTGTTGTTCATGCTCAAGAACGTATTGCAAAGCTTGCCAGGGATCTCGATCTTGAGAGCTTCCTTCATAGAATGACGCGAACTCTTTCTGCCGGGCAGAAGTCAAGGTCAGCTCTGGCTAAATCCCTTATTAATGAGCCTGAGTTGTTATTGCTTGACGAGCCAACGGCAAGTCTAGATCCAGATACAGCTGATTGGATCCGCACTTACCTGCAAGACTATCAGAAAAATACAGGGGCGGCGATTTTGCTAGCCTCACACAACATGCCAGAAGTTGAGCGACTTTGTGATGAGGTATTGATGATGCGAGGGGGCATGATTGTTGATCACGGTGCTCCATCAGAATTAATTACCCGACACGGTAGACAAAATCTGGAAGAGGTTTTTCTTGATATTGCTAGAAAGCAAAGCGAGGTAGCCTCAAAATGATCGAGCGGCGATATGATGCGTGGGGCCGTATAGTAGGTATTATTCTCCGCCACTATTATCTTTATCGGGGCTCAATTCCTCGGATAATAGAGTTAGCGTATTGGCCTGTGATGCAGATAATGCTCTGGGGATTTATTACTCAATACTTTCAGCAGCATTCTAGTCTCATTGCTCAAGCAGGAGGACTTTTGCTGGCAGGAGTATTGCTATGGGATGTGCTCTTTAGAGGCCAACTTGGCGTATCTGTTTCTTTTCTGGAGGAACTTTGGTCAAGAAACCTTGGGCAGATGTTTGTGTCGCCCTTACGGCCACAAGAATTGGCAGCATCACTAATGGCCGTCAGCTTGCTTCGGACCATTATAGGTTTGTCGCCTGCTACGCTGATAGCTTGGTTATTATACCAATTTGATATTACCTCAATGGGTCTATCGCTAGTGGCGTTTTTTGGTCTTTTGATGGCCTTCAGCTGGGCAATTGGTATTGCCGTGTGTGCGATGTTGTTGAGGTTTGGACTTGGTGCTGAGAGCCTTGCTTGGGTCTCTGTTTTTGCTCTTGCGCCGGTTTCAGCGGTTTATTATCCGGTGGAAATTCTACCAACCTGGCTGGAATATGTTGCTCTCTTTTTGCCATCGGCGCACGTTTTTGAGGGGATGCGCTCAGTCTTATTGGATGGTTATTTTGCCTGGGACCACTTCTTGTGGGCTGCTGGACTTAATCTGGCAATGATGGTGCTGGCTATGGTGTTATTTGTGAGAGCCTTCAATTCAGCTCGTGTTGGAGGCCGATTACTACAGAGTGGCGAATAAGACCAATTTTTGTTGGTCTTATTCGCACTCTATTCGCAAAAAAAACGCGCAAAAAGCGCGTCGGATTAGTCGTCGCGAAACTGTCGCTCAGCTCTTTCATGCATCTCCTGCGCCTCTA
>VMCJ01000124.1 GCA_008081395.1 Rhodospirillales bacterium
AGAAGACTGGATTGGCCCACTAGGGACAAGTGCTCTGACAGCTTATTTTGGTATAAAGTCCGTCGGTGAACTGCAGCCAGGAAGTACGGTTCTTGTATCTGGCGCGGCGGGTGCTGTGGGCCAAATTGCCTCTCAGATAGCAAAGATAATGCACTGTAGGGTTATAGGAATAGCTGGAGGAGCAGCTAAGTGTGCATTTCTGAGAGAAAGGATTGGTCTTGATCATACCATAGATTACAAAGCGTCTAAGGATTTGATTTCCTCAATAGCTAATGTGGCAAAGTTGGGTGTCGATATCTATTTTGACAACGTCGGAGGTCCAACTTTAGAGGCTGCACTGGAAAATATGAACCACGCAGGCAGGGTTGTTCTCTGTGGTCGTATTTCTCAGACAGGATCAGCAGCACCCTATGGCATAAAGAATCTTGGCATCGCAATTGGAAAACGAATAAAGCTACAAGGCTTTATTGTCTCTGATTTTCACGACCAATATCCCCATGCGCGAGCGTGGCTTGCCGGTGAAATTAAAGCCGGCCGTTTACAACAACGTCTCCACCTTCTTGATGGTTTAGAAAAAGCGCCAGAAGGTCTTCGGATGCTCTTTACTGGAGACAATTTTGGTAAATTAGCTGTCAAAGTGTCCCACTAGGATTAAGAAAATGTCAGAAAAAAAGAAGCCGACTGGAATGGAACAGGGTCTCGTAAACTATGGAGACGCTGGCTTCTCACTTTTTTTAAGAAAAGCATTTATTAAAGCGATGGGGTATTCAGATGATGCACTGTCAAAGCCAATAGTGGGAATTGTTAATACTTATTCTGGCTATAATGCCTGCCACAGAACAGTCCCTGACTTAGTCGAGGCCATCCGGCGAGGGGTAATGATGGCTGGAGGTATAGCTGTCGATTTCCCAGTCGTGTCTATTCATGAGAGTTTTTCAGCGCCAACTTCAATGTTTCTCCGAAATTTGATGGCGATAGATACGGAAGAGTTAGTTCGAGCTCAGCCAATGGACTCAGTAGTCTTAATAGGGGGATGTGACAAAACTGTGCCAGCATTGCTTATGGGAGCAGCCAGTGCGGGTAGACCAGCGATTTTAGAAGTGACTGGTCCAATGATGACTGGATTTTTCAAGGGAGAGCGCCTCGGCGCATGTACCGATTGTCGGCGTATGTGGGGAATGCATCGTGCAGGCGAATTAGATGCTGAGGAAATTGCCGCGGCGGGTGATAAACTAATGCCAACTGCTGGAACCTGCATGGTTATGGGTACAGCCTCTACCATGGCGCTGATGTCAGAGGCATTAGGAATGATGCTGCCTGGTGGCGCGGCTATTCCAGCTGTACATGCAGACCGTCTTCGTCATGCAGAGGCAACGGGCGCTCGTGCTGTTGGCATGGCGAAAGAAGGACTTACGCCTGATAAAATTATGACAAAGGAAGCATTTGCTAATGCTTTTAAAATGCTCCTTGCAACAGGAGGTTCAACCAACGGGTTAGTGCATATGACGGCTGTCGCAGGGCGACTAGGGATAGAGGTTGACTTAGACGCTCTCGATGCTCTTTCGGATGAAATCCCAGTTTTGGTCGATTTGAAGCCATCTGGCCAACATTATATGGAAGATTTGAATAATGCTGGTGGCGCCACCCCAATTCTTCGTGAAATTAGGGAAAATTTGGCTCTTGACTGCATGACGGTAACAGGCCGGACATTAGGTGAAGAGATAGACTCAGCCCCAGCAGATTGGGGACAGCAGGTCGTAAGACCTCGTTCTAATCCAATCTACCCGAAGGGTGGCATTGCTGTTCTTAAGGGATCACTTGCTCCCAATGGTGCAATTATAAAACAGTCAGCAGCAGCCCAGCATCTTTTGAAGCATGAAGGCAGAGCTGTAGTCTTTGAAAATTTGGAAGATTTAGCAGAACGATTAGACGATCCAAATCTCGACGTGAACCCAGATGATGTTCTTGTTTTGAAGAATGCAGGGCCTAAAGGTGCTCCTGGCATGCCAGAATCTGGCTATATTCCAATCCCCAAAAAACTTGCTCAGGCTGGTGTCAAGGATATGTTGAGGATCTCGGATGCTCGGATGAGTGGAACTGCGTTTGGAGCAATAGTGCTCCATATTTCTCCCGAGGCAGCAGAATGTGGTCCACTTGGTCTTGTTGAAACAGGTGATCGTATCCTGCTTGACGTCGAGGCCCGTCGCCTTGATTTGATGGTCGATGATCAAGAATTGGAGAAACGCAGAAGAGCTTGGCAACCAGTCCAACATAAGGGCCAAGATCGAGGCTATCTCAAATTATACCTAGATGAAGTTACACAGGCTGAGGAGGGTACGGATTTTCGTTTTCTCATGCCGGCAAAGTCTGGAGTAAAGACACCCTGAGTTGTGAATTAGTATTTTATGAACTGCCTATTAACGTCGGACCAATTTTTATCACTTCAGCACTAAGAAGCTCTAACTGATAAGAGCAGGAGGGGCCTGCAAGTACCTGAGTTAAATTTATAAATCGGTAACCCTCTAGGGGAGCAAATGACATGCTATCCTAGCTTTAACGATAGCTAACACCGAGAATTTCATAATAACGGGCACCACTTGGGGCCTGCACCTCGATTTGATCTCCAATGCCCTTTCCAATCATCGCCCGCGCAATTGGCGATGTTACCGAAATACGGCCTTCCTCAATGTTAGCCTCGTCGGCTCCAACAATTTGGTACTCTTTTTCAGCATCTGTTTCTTCATCAACGACTTTAACAGTTGCGCCAAATCGAACAGTGTCGCCGGACATTGTTGAGGGATCAATAACTTCGGCTCGACTCGTTTTATCCTCAAGTTCAGCGATGCGCCCTTCTATGAACGACTGTCGTTCTTTCGCCGCGTGGTATTCTGCGTTTTCTGAGAGATCCCCATGGGCGCGCGCTTCGGCTATCGCGCGAATGATTGCGGGGCGCTCTTCGCTCTTCAAACGTTTCAGTTCCTCTTGCAGCTTCTTGAGGCCGCCTGGGGTCATTGGAAAACGTTCCATTTGTCTTACTCCGTTTGAGGACACTGAGTCCTTATCGCCAACAGCTCAGTTGAACCGAAAGTTTTTTGTAATTGAAAGTCTAACACCGAATATCGCGAACACTAGTGCTCGCAAATTAAAAGGTCCCAAAGGCCCTATCCCATCATCAGGGTAGGGTATAAATCGCTACCTAAAGTAGGATTGCAGAGGTCTAACTTCAAGCGCTCCGGCTTTCAGAGCCGAAATAGCTTGCACGGCAGCGATCGCACCTGCAGCTGTAGTATAATATGGTACACGCTCTAAGAGGGCGGCTCGCCTTAAACTGAAGCTATCCCTGATGGATTCAATGCCCTCGGAAGTATTAATCACCATCTGGACCTTACTTGATTTAATCGCATCTACAATGTGCGGGCGGCCTTCAAGTACTTTGTTAATTCGTGTTGCTGGGACACCAGATGAATTTAAAAAATCTGCGGTACCTTCCGTTGCAAGAATTTTAAAGCCCATCTCAATGCACTGTTGTGCAGCACCGATTAAAAGCGGTTTGTCATGGTTGCGGACAGATATAAAGATTGTGCCCTCCACTGGGAGCACCGCACCACCGCCAATTTGTGACTTCGCAAAGGCTCGGCCAAAATCAACATCTAAGCCCATTGCCTCCCCAGTAGATTTCATTTCGGGTCCCAACAAAATGTCGACACCAGGGAATCTAGCGAATGGGAATACGGCTTCTTTGACTGCGATCTGATTAGGGGCAGGGTTAAGAGGGGGGAGAACATCTAACTTCTCACCAGCCATTGCTCTTGCCGCTAACTTAGCTATCGGAACTCCAGTTGCCTTAGCAACAAAAGGTGCCGTGCGGCTGGCGCGTGGATTAACTTCTAGAACAAAAATAGAATCATCTGTTGTGTCAGTCTGAACGGCAAATTGGGCATTCATAAGCCCCTTCACCTTGAGGGCCTTGCCCATGTTTATTACTTGGCGGCTTATTTCTTCAATAGTCTCGGGTTTTAAGCTGTGAGGTGGTAAGGCGCACGCGCTATCTCCAGAATGAACACCAGCCTCTTCAATATGCTCCATAACTCCAGCTATGCGAACATCGCTACCATCACCAAGGGCGTCAACATCAACTTCTACTGCGTTTGCCAGATAGCGGTCTACTAGAACTGGGTTATCTCCAGATGCTTGTACGGCTGTTCTCATGTAATGGCGCAGAGCTTCAGCGTTGTGCACTATTTCCATTGCACGCCCGCCCAGAACATAAGATGGTCTGAGCAGTACCGGGTAACCTATTTGCTCTGCAATGGCCTCCGCCTCAACTTCATTGGTGGCGGTTCCATTGGGCGGTTGCTTGAGATTCAGGTCATTAAGCAGCTGTTGAAAGCGTTTTCTGTCCTCAGCTAAATCAATAGCGTCCGGGGATGTTCCAAGTATAGGAATCCCCTCTGCTTCCAGAGCAGCGGCAAGTTTTAAAGGAGTTTGGCCTCCAAATTGAACAATCGCACCCAAAAGCTTTCCATTTGATGCTTCAATACCTCCAATTTCTAGCACGTCCTCTGCGGTCAGAGGTTCGAAGTAAAGGCGGTCAGATGTGTCGTAGTCGGTTGAAACTGTCTCCGGATTACAATTTACCATTATTGTCTCAAAGCCTGCCTCGGCTAGGGCATAAGCTGCATGAACACAACAATAGTCAAATTCTATCCCCTGGCCGATACGATTGGGGCCGCCACCTAAAATCATTATTTTGTTTGCAGGGCTTGGGGAAGCTTCACATTCTGGTTGACCTGTATTTAGATCTTCATAGCAAGAATACATGTAAGCGGTAGTAGATTGAAATTCTGCTGCGCTTGTATCAATCCGCTTATAGACAGGTTTCACTCCAAGTCTTTGCCTATGCTGCCTTACCTCTTCTTCTTTAATTTTGGCTAACATCGCTAGGCGAACATCTGAAAAACCTAACCGTTTTAGTCGTGCCATTCCAGCAGCATCTTGAGGCAAACCTGATGCCAAAACTTCGGCTTCCACATCAACGAGCATCTTAATTTGGCCCAAAAACCAGGGGTCGTAACTGCTGGCTCGAGCTGCATCTTCGATTGAGAGGCCGTGGCGAAACGCTTGAGCAATCAGTAATCCGCGATCAGGTACTGGTTGAGATAGTGCTTTGATAAGAGCATCCTTTGCTGGTGCTCCTTCAATTTTAACTTCATTGAGCCCAGAAAGCCCTGTTTCCATCGAGCGCAGAGCCTTTTGATATGCTTCAGGAAACGAGCGACCGATTGCCATCGCTTCGCCCACAGATTTCATTGATGTCGTGAGAAGTGGTTGTGTGCCTGCAAATTTTTCGAATGTGAACCTAGGGATTTTAACTACTACGTAGTCTAAGGTTGGTTCAAAAGAAGCTGGGGTAACTTGTGTAATATCGTTTTGAAGTTCGTCCAGCGTATATCCGACGGCCAACTTTGCTGCGATCTTCGCTATTGGAAAACCGGTCGCCTTTGAAGCAAGTGCAGATGAACGCGAAACGCGAGGGTTCATCTCTATGACAACAAGATCACCATTTTTTGGATTGACTGCAAATTGAACATTTGATCCCCCGGTATCCACTCCGATCTCTCGTAGGACCGCAATCGAAGCATTCCTCATTATCTGAAATTCTTTATCTGTCAGCGTCAATGCTGGCGCCACAGTGACACTGTCACCGGTATGAATCCCCATAGGATCTATGTTTTCAATAGAACAGACGATTATGCAGTTGTCGGCGCGGTCGCGGACAACCTCCATCTCAAATTCTTTCCAACCTAAAACAGATTGTTCTATCAAAACCTCGTTTATTGGCGATGCATCTATTCCGCCACGAACAATTTCATCGAATTCGTCAGAATTATATGCGATGCCTCCACCTGCACCACCTAGGGTGAAAGAGGGTCTAATAATTAGGGGTAGGCCAATCTCGTTCATTTTTTCATGAGCAGTGGCCATGTCTTTGACAACAGCACTTCTTGGAGTTGCGAGACCAATCTTGTCCATTGCATCTCGGAAAAGCTGCCGATCCTCAGCCTTTGCGATGGCTTCTTGTTTTGCTCCTATTAGTTCAACGTTATATTTTTCAAGAACGCCAGAGTCAGCCAATGCCAGTGCTGTATTTAATGCGGTTTGCCCACCCATAGTGGGCAGCAGTGCGTCCGGTTTTTCCTTGATGATGATTTTTTCAACCATCTCAGGAGTAATTGGTTCTATATACGTAGCGTCAGCGAACTCTGGGTCCGTCATTATTGTTGCAGGATTAGAGTTTACCAGTACTACCCTGTAACCCTCCTCCCTAAGCGCTTTGCAGGCTTGCGCTCCTGAGTAATCGAACTCGCAGGCCTGACCAATAACAATTGGCCCGGCTCCGATTATTAAAATTGAGGATATGTCACTGCGTTTAGGCATTGCCGTCTATCATCCGAATAAACCGGTCAAACAAGTAGCCGCTATCATGAGGCCCAGGTGAAGCTTCGGGGTGGTACTGAACAGAAAATATTTTCTTGTCCTCCACGCGAATTCCTTCGTTTGATCCATCAAACAGGCTTATGTGACTCTCGACGATACCGGGAGGAAGGCTGTCACTTTGGACCGCAAATCCATGGTTTTGACTTGTTATTTCAACTTTTTGTGTGCCGAGATCTTTTACTGGCTGATTTGCCCCACGGTGACCGATTGGCATCTTTGCCGTTTTTGCGCCTAACGCAGTTGCTAGTAATTGATGTCCGAGGCAGATACCAAAAATTGGAATTCCGGAGCGAATAAGATCTTGAATTATTGGGGTCGTATACTTTGCCGTCGCGGCAGGATCGCCGGGGCCATTAGAGAGAAAGATCCCATCTGGTTGTAGAGCTAAAATATCATTCGCTGAGGTTGTGGCAGGCACAACATGAACGGCCGACTCTCGATCCGCTAAGTGTCTGAGGATATTGTGTTTTGCCCCATAGTCGATAGCTACTATTTTTCTTTTTGGAGAGGCCATTTTGCCGTAACCATCTCCAAGTTTCCAAAGTGTTTGATCCCAAATGTAAGGCTTTTTGCAGGTTACTTCTTTGGTAAGGTCCATACCCTCGAGCCCTGGCCACTCTCTAGCTTCCAAAATTGCAGAGTTTGTATCAGGTGCCTCGGATGAAGAATGAATAATCACCCCTGATGGTGCTCCGCCATCTCTAATACGGCGCGTGAGTTTACGTGTATCGAGGCCTGCAAGGCCAATTAATTGGTTCTTTTTAAGCCAGCTGTCTAGATGCTCGACAGCTCTAAAATTTGAGGGGTCTGTTGGGTTCATTCGAACAATGACCCCACGGGCGGCAGGGGAAATTTGTTCCAAATCCTCTGGGTTCACTCCAACAATCCCGACATGAGGGAAAGTGAAAGCAACAATTTGGCCCGCAAATGATGGATCAGTTAAAGTTTCTTGATAGCCGGTCATTGCTGTCACGAAACACACTTCGCCGATTTGCCGCCCAACGGCACCAATGCCATACCCATTGAATACGGTGCCATCATTCAGCACCAAAGCGCCCGTTGATGCTCGAGCGGTTTCGTCGTGCTCGCCTAGTTTAAAAGGCGCCACGTTTTCGGAAGGGGCCACCATTTTTCTGGGAAACCTCTCTGGTGCCCAGCCGAGGCCAGACAATAAGACTCTTGCAAATTGCGGCATTAATAGGCAAATGAAAGGTAGTCGTCAAGATCACAGATTTAGACGTTTTTGTTAGAAATCAATATGTTAGTGCAAGTTTTGCCTAGCGACCAGCA
>VMCJ01000147.1 GCA_008081395.1 Rhodospirillales bacterium
TTATCCCCCACCGAGGCCGTCTGGCAGCCTGCCTGCTCGGCTCCGTCACGGACCGGCGACATACCTGTTGCAGAAATAGCTTCTCGTTCTTGCACTGTCATTGGCCCAGTTGTGTCCTGAGATCCAACGATATTCACTTTTACAACCGCGTCGGAACCAGCGTGCAGAACAGTTCCCTCAGGAACACCAACTGCGTTTGCGTTAAAGATTTTTTCAACGGCTGTTAGGCCTTGGCCTGGGTTCGATACTACTTTCGGTGGGGCAAATACGGGTTTAGGAGCTATACCTAAAGTTTCAGCAGCAAAGATCTGGAGTTTCTTGCCGAAATCGATTGCATAAGATCCCCCCGCTTTCATGAATTCTACAGACTGAGGGGAGAAGGCATTTGAAACATCTGCTAACTCCTCAGAACTGTCTTCATTCATCAGTTTGCGGGTTTTGGTATTGATCGTCAGCGTTGTTCCGGTTGCGACAGAATATTTCTCTTCGAGAATTGGGTTCCCGTCATTGTTGACGATTATTTTCCCATTCTCATCAACTTTTTTCACCCAATTTTTAAGGTCGATACCAATCCCACCTGTTACGCCGACAGTGGTCTGGAATATTGGAGAAATCCCATTTGTTCCTGCCACAATCGGTGCAATATTTACGAACGGAACATATGGGCTGGCAGGTTCGCCCATCCATAGGGCGACATTGTTAACCCCTGACATTCGCGAAGAACCTACGCCCATGGTACCTTTTTCGGCAATCATCATCATACGCTTGCCGGGATGCTGGAGCTTAAGCGCTTCAATTTCCTCTTGAGCCTTGCGTGAGATAAAGCTTTGACCATGAAGTTCTCTGTCAGCTCTAGAGTGGGCCTCCGCGCCAGGGGACATAAGATCGGTTGAGATGTCGCCCTCAGCTGCTACATAGGTCACCACTTTTATTTCTTCATCTATCTCAGGGAGGTTTGTGAAGAATTCAGCATCCGCATAACTGCGGAGAATATCTGTGGCCACCGCATTACCAGATGAGTATGCCGCTTGAAGACGATTTGTGTCGGCCTCGTAGAGGAATACTTGTGTTTTAAGTACATCGGCCGCTTGCTTTGCGATGCCAGCGTCTTCACCAAGTGCTAAATTAAGCAGAACTTCAACTGAAGGGCCGCCCTTCATGTGGGACAGCAATTCAAAGGCAAAATCAGGAGAAATTTCTTCGACTGTTTCTTTGCTTAAAATAATCTCTTCGAGAAATGCGGCTTTTACTCCGGCGGCACTCGTTGTTCCTGGTAGGGTGTTATAAATGAAGAATTTAAGAGACGCTTCACGATCAGCATGACTTTTATCTTTGATGCGAGTGATTAGCTCCTCCACAAGAGCTCCGTCATCAATTGGTTTAGGGTGTAGTCCCTGACTTTTCCGGTTTTCGATTTCAGATAGATAGTCGGAATACAGGCTCATCTTCGTCTCGCTGTTTTGGGTCTTCTAAACATTTGGGTGATGGGCAGCAGCTGACTCGCGCTCCCACCTTTCTCTGAACTTCAGACATTGGGTCAAACAGCGCAGAACTGCAATAAGAACAAATCTACTCTTCTATTTTAATGAGTAGAAAAGGTTCCAGAGTGTAGAACTACTTTGTGACCGTGCAATACTGACAATCCATCGGCTGCTCGGTTTAGAATATGATTGGGGCATAGTGCAATAGAGCTATCTTAAACCGTCATCGAGCAACTGCTTTTTTTTATACTTTGTAGGTAATTTGTCGTTTGTTAGGCTTCAGAGATTCAGAATTGCATGCCATGGTGGATGTATGTTTTTGGAGAGCCTTAAATTAGTCGGTGTTACGGCATCTTTCCTGGTTGCTGGGGAAAAAATAGCATGACGCATTCACTTGGCAGTATCCCGATAGAAGGCCCTTGGGATGCGGGAGACATTTTGGCTTTTTTAAATAGAACACGTGTCCCGATGCGCATAGCTGTTAACCGACCTTCTGGGTACCCGATGGTTACGCCAATCTGGCATCATTGGGCAGATGGCGCAATTTGGTCGGCCACTCGACCGACTTCAGCACTTGCGCGGGCGCTTGAACGTGATGACCGTTGCTCATTCGATATATCGATCGATCAGCCGCCTTATAAAGGGATCCGAGGTAAAGGTAGAGTTTTGCTCGAAAAGGATGGCGGGGCATTATTGGGTAACTTAATAGACAAATTTATGTCCAATGAAGCGCCAAGATTTAAAGAGATGCTGCTTCGCAAAGCCGATGATGAGTGCGCAATTAAGATTATTCCGGAACGATTAACGTCTTGGGACTTCACACAGCGGATGTCAGGTTGATAGATTTTTAGAGTTTATGAGGAATTAGTACGTCTTAGTGTTTGGGTGCAGGAGTGAATTTTAAGATGAATTTCCAAGATGGCTCTTTGCAACGATTTAATGATGCTGTCGCGTCTAAGAACGCAGCAGAGCATTGGCTGCAACAGTTTGATATAGCGCTCGCATCTCAAGATGCTGGTGCAATCGGTAAACTTTTTCACCAGACATGCCATTGGCGTGACGTTCTTGCCTTCACTTGGGACCTCTCTGCGTTTGAGGGACGGGATGCTGTTGTGTCCGGGTTAGTTGCGCAGCAAGAAAATGCAGGAGCTCATGATTTTTTTATTCCAGATGGCCGGAAGCCTCCGAGAAAAGTTAAACGCGTCGGCAATGAGTGTATTGAAGCGATATTTGAATTCTCTCTCTCGGTTGGGAGAGGATCAGGAATTGTTCGCTTAACTGAAGCAGAAAATGGGGAGTTGCTGGCATGGCATGTCTCCACCACCCTCCAAGAGCTAGAGGGGCATGCTGAGAAGATAGGCGAAAACAGACCGACTGGTGCGGCATACTCGCGTAATTTTGGCGGTGATAACTGGGAAGATGCTCGTCGAAAGGCACTTGCATACGACAGCCGTGAACCTACGGTGCTTGTAATTGGTGGAGCTCAGGCTGGGCTTTCAATAGCTGCCAGATTGAATCAACTTGGGATAGATAATCTTGTTGTCGAGAGTTGGCCGCGAATTGGAGATAGTTGGCGAAAACGGTACCACTCGCTCGCCCTGCATAACTCAATTCATCTTAACCATCTGCCATACATGGAGTTTCCACCAACTTGGCCAAAGTACATCCCAAAAGACATGCTTGGGCTTTGGTTTGAATTTTATGCAGAGGCAATGGAGATTAACTGTTGGACAGATACGGAATTTGTTGCCGGTGAATGGAGTCCTGACGAAAAGTGCTGGACTGCTACGTTAAGGTCTAGCGACGGTACTGAACGCGTCCTTCGTCCTCGTCACTTGGTATTCGCAAATGGTGTAAGCAGCTACCCGTTAATTCCAGATTTGCCAGGCCTGGAGAGCTTCGAGGGCACTGTTATTCATTCTGAAGGCTTTGATAGTGGTGCGCCATGGACGGGTAAACGTGCGCTTATCTTAGGCACTGGTTCAAGCGCTAATGATATTGCTCTCGACTTACACAGCTTTGATGTCCAAACCACGTTGATCCAACGCGGTTCAACGACCGTTGTATCCATTGATCCGAGTGCTCGTTTAAACGAAGCAATTTTTGATGAAGGTCCTCCACTGGAAGACTGTGACCTCATCGTAGCTTCGGCAACACCTACCCTGATGGTCGAGGCGTACAAGCAAGTCACCCAGCGCATGTTAGAGCTGGATAGAGATATGATTGAAGGCTTGAAGGGCATAGGTTTCAAGTTTGATGTAGGTGAAGATGAAACTGGTCATCAGATGAAGTATTTCCGCCGTGGAGGAGGATACAACCTGGACGCGGGAAGCTCTGCGTTAATGATTAAAGGCGAGATTGGCCTCTTAGATTACGGAAAAATCGAGAAATTCGTCGAGAATGGAGCGCTTTTGAAGGATGGATCCATTGTACCGGCGGATCTGATCGTTCTTGCTACCGGCTATCATCCCCAAGAGGAGTTGGTCCGTCGCGCGCTCGGCGAAGAGATGTTGAAAACCATTGGCCAAGTATGGGGGCTGGGGGAGGACGGGGAGCTGAATAATATGTTCCGACGCACACCCCAAGAGGGGCTATGGTTTATTGCGGGAGGTTTAGCTCAGGTACGTATCAATTCGAAGTTTCTAGCCCTTCAAATTAAGGCAACAGAACTTGGTTTGCTGGGGGGGAAACACTCTTAATTGGGTTGATGCAATAATCATTAATCTTCAAACTCGACCTTAGATTATCGATAGTCGTAACAGTTGTAGGAAGTTTGTGATGGTAAAAGCGAATGTGGATATGAAGCCAGGTCGTGTTAACGACCCGAACAAAATGGCCAGACGTGCTGCGTTTGATCCAACAGTTGCAACAGAAAAACCTCAAGCCTTCTATGACCAGATCAAGGCAAAGTTTGCTGAGGAGCGTGACAAGCGTCTTAATTATCGTCCCGATGGAATGAACCAGTACACGTCAGACCTAACAGGTGACCTCGCAAAGTATGAAACGGACCCATGGGCGGAAAATAGAATTGAACGTGCTCCAATTGAAGACCACGTAGAATGTCTGTTTATAGGCGGAGGGTTTTCGGCGCTATTAACTGCAGCACGGCTGAGAGAGCGAGGTGTTGAGAGCATCCGCATTGTCGAAAAAGGTTCGGATGTAGGTGGTACTTGGTATTGGAACCGATATCCGGGAGCTGCATGCGATGTATCTTCTTACGATTACCTTCCTCTTCTCGATGAGCTTGGCTATGTGCCAAAGAGTTTTTTTGCAAAAGGCCCTGAAATTTTTGCGCATTGCCAAGCTATTGCTCGCAAGTATGACTTATATGATCTGGCTATGTTCCAAACGACCGTCACGCAGACGCATTGGGATGAAAAGGAAAAGATATGGTGTCTGCAAACCGATCGAGGTGACAAGCTGACCGCAAATTTTGTGATCGTGGCAAATGGTACTTTAGCAAAGCCAAAACTGACAAAAATTAAAGGCATGGAGCGCTTCAAGGGCCATTCTTTCCATTCCTCTCGCTTTGACTACGAATATTGTGGCCAGAACCTGGAAAACTTAAAAAATAAACGGGTTGGAATTATTGGTACTGGCGCAACAGCAGTTCAACTTATCCCGCACCTCGGTAAGGCTGCAAAAGAGCTTTTCGTTTTTCAGAGAACTCCGTCAGCAATTGATATCCGAGATGATATACCCACGGATCCTGATTGGGCGGCAAGTCTCAAGCCAGGATGGCAAAAGGAGAGGTTAGACCGACATGTGCTTGGCACAAAGCCGGACCCTGAAAAGCGCAAAGAAATTGAGGCGATGCCGCGCGAGCTTCGCACGCAGCGTTATGAAAATCATAACATTGAGCACCAGATGCGCATACATCGTCGAGTGGACGAAATTGTACAAGATAAAAAGACAGCTGAGGCTCTGAAGCCTTGGTACATGCACCGCTGCAAGCGTCCGACTTATGACGATGATTATCTGCCAGCATTCAATATTCCCTCCGTGCATCTTGTAGATACAGATGGCAAGGGAATTACTGAGATCTATGAAGACGGGGTCATTTTTGAGGGGCAAGAATATCCGTTAGATCTTTTGATTTACGCTACTGGGTTTGAGGTGCAGGTAACCGGGATTTACAACGATATACGTGGAGAGAATGGATTAGAATTAAACGATAAATATAAGAATGGCATGCGTACAGTTTTTGGCATCCATTCTGCGGGCTACCCTAACTTATTCATCATGGGGGGATATCAAGCCAGTTTTCAGTTTAATGTGACCTTTATGCTCCAGACCCAGGGGTTCCACATCGCAGAGTGTATAAAGCACACGCGGGAAAACGGTTATCGGACGATTGATGCGAAGCCTGAAACAGAGAGTTGGTGGGTAGGCGAAGTAATCAAATACCGAGGTACAACAAGCCGTAATCGTGAGTGCACGCCGGGTTATTATAATTTTGAGGGTGAAGAAAATCGTCGGGAAGATGGAAATTATAACGGTGGTATGTGGCAATATTGCCAGCATCTTGACGAGTCAAAAGGTCGATACGAAGAGTACTTCAAATTCGATGAATAACTACTTCAGCTAAGACTTATCAGAAAATACTGTTTGCAACTTAATATCTGATGAAAGCTGTATAATTGCAGGGTGCCGATTTTTAGGTTGGCCTTTATTGTGTGGTATCAGACCCTGTTTTCGATGTCAGAAAGACCTCCTGAAATCCATCCTCCTAGGATATTGGGGAAAAATAATGAGTAGTCAGATGAAAGACCTAGAGTTTGGGTGGTTCGTCCCGACCAGGGGTGACACATTAGATTATAACGAGCCTCAGCAGCGGGCCCCATCTGCTGATATGTTTGAGCGCGTTATTGTTGCAGCGGAAAATAATGGTTTTGAATACATTTTATTGCCCGTAAATGCCTCTTGCTGGGATGCATGGATGTCGAGTGCTTTCCTGATAGCCAAGACAAAATCCATAAAGACACTGATTGCAGCAAGGCCTTCGTACATTAACCCTGTTCTACTAGCAAAAATGATCGCAACCTTTGACCAAATGAGCAAAGGGAGAATTTGTATCAACCTTATTGCGGGCCAAAATGAAATGGAAAATGTGGCTGAAGGGGTCAACCTTCCGAAGGATGATCGTTACGCCGCAATGCAAGAAGAGGTGGAGATTTGTAAGGCTCTGTGGGCGGCGGGAGCTAACAACAAAATCAGTTATGAAGGAAAGCATTATCAAATAAATCAGGCACATATTGGCGCCCCTATTTTTCAAGACCCACATCCCAAGTTCTATCTCGGAGGAGGTTCTGAGGAAGCTTCGGAATTATCGGCTAAGCACTCTGACGTCCATTTATTTTGGGGTGATACAGTTGAGCGGATTTCGGAAAATATGATCGATATTCGTAAACGCGCTGCGAAATATGGAAGAGAAAACAAAATTGGTTTTGGCATGCGTTTGCAGATTATTTGTCGAGAGACGGAAGCGGAGGCCTGGGAGGTTGCTGAAGGCCTAATTCGAAACGTGACTGATGCTTTCAAAGAAGAAGTGCGGGTTATGTATGGTAATTCAGTGGCTAACCAGCGTGTCCGCCAACTCCATGCTGAGTACGGTAAGAAAATGGGTAAACATATGTGGACGGGGCTTACCCAGGCCCGGCCAGGTGCAGGCATTGTAATAGTTGGCACCCCTGAGCAATGCGCGGATACTCTTCAGGACTATATTGAAATTGGTTGTCATTCTTTCTGCCTGTCCGGTTATTATCATGATGAAGAGGCGGAGCGCTTCGGAAAGTGGGTGCGTCCTATTTTGGAGGACCGCAATAAAGGGCGTATGAAGCCGCTTTAACCTTGGCGATAGGTTAAAAAAATGAAATAAGAGCGTTTGTAGGGTCCACTGCTCGAGAGCAGGCACTTTTGCGTCAAGCCGACTTTTCTTGATTTTTAATGATCTGCGCTGGGCTAGGTTTGTGCATTAGCCAAAAACCTGGATGTTAAGTATTAAAATTCACACTGCTGCTTTGATTTTGCTTTCCTGATGAGCAAAGGCAGGCTTAAATAATATTTTAGGGGTTCCTCTTGGGGAATCAGAGGTCCCCAAAATTTTACCAATTAAGTGAAATCAAAATTATCTATTTTTTTAGTTGGAGGAAGCTTATGTCGGACCAATATATTTTTGCCGGTATTGCGGGCTATGTTGGAAGGCCGGATGCTACTGGATCTGTGGGTGTTTTTCGCCGCAAAGCTTCAGGTG
>VMCJ01000057.1 GCA_008081395.1 Rhodospirillales bacterium
GCCTATGTCTAAGACGCCTGAAGCCCAGGGGCTTTATGACCCCAGGAGCGAGCATGACGCATGTGGTGTCGGCTTTGTGGCGGATGTTAAAGGCCGAAAATCCCATGAAATCGTTCAAGAAGGCTTAGAAATTCTTCTTAAGCTAGATCACAGAGGTGCTGTTGGCGCTGATCCACTAGCCGGCGATGGCGCAGGCCTTTTATCCCAAATTCCTGATCAGTTCTTCAGGAAGCAGCATCTTGGGTTCACACTTCCTCCTGTCGGTTCATACGCAGTCGGTCAGATCTTTCTTCCTCAGGACAAAAAGAATTCCTTGGCGTTAGAGGAGCTTGTTGAATCTCATTGTCGCGATGAGGGATTAACCGTGTTGGGATGGCGAGATGTCCCGGTCAATAGCGAGGGACTAGGGATCTCCGTTATCAAGACTGAGCCGACAACAAAGCAGATCTTTGTGACCGCAGATTATGCAAAGGATGATCAGGATAAATTCGAGCGAAAGGTTTTTGTTGCCCGCAAGTCCGTAGCAAACAAAATTTCTGGCGAGAAAATGCCTGGATTTGAGGATTTTTATATTTCCTCGATGTCTTCTCGAACCATTACCTATAAGGGAATGCTACTCGCCGGTCAGGTAGGCACGTATTTCCTAGATCTCCAAGATCCGGATTTCACCTCCGCCTTAGCGTTGGTGCATCAGCGTTTCTCGACCAACACATTCCCCTCTTGGCGGCTTGCACATCCCTATCGCATGGTCTGCCATAATGGCGAGATAAATACCCTGCGCGGAAACGTAAACTGGATGGCAGCCCGCAAGCACGCCATGACATCTGATTTATTGGGCAGCGATTTAGAAAAATTATGGCCAATAATTCCAGAAGGTCAGTCAGACACTGCTTGTTTTGATAATGCTCTCGAACTGCTTGTCATGGGTGGATATTCCCTGGCGCATGCAATGATGGTGTTAATTCCAGAGGCATGGTCTGGCAATCCTTTAATGGATGAAAAAAGACGTGCATTCTACGAGTACTACGCTGCGGCGATGGAACCATGGGATGGCCCCGCTGCGGTTGCATTCACGGATGGCCGACAAATTGGAGCCACCTTGGATAGGAATGGGCTTCGTCCGGCGCGATATCTCGTAACGACAGATGACAAAGTTGTGATGGCATCTGAGATTGGTGTCCTTGACATACCCCCTGAGAAAATAGCTCGGCAGTGGCGTCTACAGCCTGGAAAAATGTTCCTCATTGATATGGATGAGGGAAGAATTATTGACGACGCAGAACTCAAAAAAGAGCTCTCTGAGGCCAGAAATTACAAAGAATTATTATCTAAGACCCAATTCAAACTCAGTGAATTAGCGGGGAGCAAGGTGTCTGCTCCAACCTCAAATATTCCGCTGATCGATAGACAACAAGCTTTCGGGTATTCGCAGGAAGACCTGAAGTTTTTCTTGGAACCAATGGCGGCTGAGGGAGATGATCCAATTGGGTCAATGGGCAAAGATACGCCAATTTCTGTGCTATCTGATAAATCCAAGCTGCTTTACACATATTTCAAGCAAAATTTTGCTCAGGTGACCAACCCACCAATTGACCCAATCAGGGAAGAATTGGTCATGTCTCTGGTTTCTATGATTGGTCCCCGACCCAATTTGTTTAGCGTTGATGATGGTGACGATCCACATTGGCGTCTCGAAGTTAGCCAGCCAATTTTAACGAATGAGGATCTCGAAAAGATCCGTCACGTTACAGACCTTGTCGGTGATGCATTCCGCACTGCAACCCTTGATGCGTGCTGGCCAGCTGACCAGGGCTTAGGGGGTATGGCAGCTGCAATTTCTCGCCTTCAAACTGAAGCGGAAAAGGCCGTTCGTGACGACCATCAGAATATTTTAATTATTTCTGATCGCAGCATGAGCGAGAGCAATATTCCAATACCTGCTCTCTTGGCTTGTTCAGCCGTTCATCATCACCTTATCCGCAAGGGCTTACGCACAGAAACTGGACTCGTAATTGAAACTGGTGAAGCGCGCGAAGTTCATCACATGTGTGTTCTGGCCGGATATGGCGCTGAAGCAATAAACCCCTACCTGGCATTTGACTCTATCCGTGACAGGCTAGATGAATTGCCCGATGGAGTGGATGAAGACAAAGCATTTAAGAATTATATCAAGGCTCTAAACAAAGGTATGCTGAAAGTTATGTCCAAGATGGGCATCTCTACATATCAATCGTATTCTGGAGCTCAGATCTTTGATGCGATTGGGCTCTCTTCAGAGTTCATTGAAGAATACTTTACTGGAACAGCCACAACCGTTGAGGGCATTTCTGTAGAGGAAGTGGCTAGAGAAACGGTTGAACGCCACGCCCGTGCGTTTAGTGATGACCCCACCCTGGAACGAATGCTTGAAGTTGGTGGGGAATACGCTTATCGCATGCGTGGAGAACGTCACGCATGGAACCCAACAAGCGTGAGAGCTTTACAGCATGCAGTTCGTGGAAATTTACCTAACGAATATAAGACTTTTGCAGACTCAATTAATGAGCAATCTCGCAATCTTCTCACACTCCGTGGTTTGTTTGACTTTAAATGGTCTAAACAGCCAGTCCCAATAGATGAGGTGGAACCCGCGTCTGAGATAGTTAAGCGCTTCTCTACCGGGGCAATGTCATTTGGATCCATCAGTCGAGAGGCACACACTACCCTAGCGATTGCGATGAATCGTATGGGTGGTAGATCTAATACTGGCGAAGGCGGTGAAGAACCGGATCGT
Source organism: Rhodospirillales bacterium (assembly GCA_008081395.1). GTDB lineage: Bacteria > Pseudomonadota > Alphaproteobacteria > Bin95 > Bin95 > VMCJ01. The sequence goes on from VMCJ01000057.1 coordinate 2,774, forward strand.
TTTAAGCCCATGGCAAACGGCGACAGTATGCGGAGCCGCATTAAGCAGGTCGCAAGTGGCCGATTTGGCGTCACAACAGAATACCTAGCAAACGCCGACGACATTCAGATAAAGATGGCGCAGGGCGCCAAGCCAGGCGAAGGCGGGCAGTTGCCAGGTCATAAGGTCGATCGGAATATTGCTGCAGTACGCCATTCCACTCCCGGAGTTGGCCTGATTTCACCCCCTCCTCATCATGATATTTACTCTATTGAGGACTTGGCGCAGCTCATTCATGATCTTAAGAATGCTAATCCAAGTGCCCGTATTAGTGTAAAATTAGTGTCAGAGGTTGGGGTTGGCACGGTCGCAGCCGGTGTGTCGAAAGCGCGCTCAGATCATGTCACAATTTCAGGTTTTGAGGGCGGCACAGGCGCCAGTCCAATAACCTCCCTCACACACGCAGGGAGTCCTTGGGAAATTGGTCTAGCAGAAACGCATCAGACCCTCGTACTAAACGGTTTGCGCGGCAGGATTGCTGTACAGGTCGATGGTGGTCTGCGAACCGGTCGCGACGTAGTTATCGGTGCAATTCTGGGCGCAGACGAATTTGGTTTCTCAACAGCGCCATTGATTGCTATGGGTTGTATAATGATGCGCAAATGCCATCTGAACACATGCCCAGTCGGCGTAGCAACTCAAAACCCTGAACTCCGAAAGAAGTTCACAGGTACGCCAGAAAACGTAATTAACTACTTCTTCTTCTTGGCTGAAGAGATGCGCGAGATTATGTCTAAGCTTGGCGTTCGCTCTGTGAACGAACTGATTGGCGCTACTGAATTCCTAGATATGCGCCAGGCAGTGGAACAGTGGAAGGCAGACGGCGTAGACCTTCGCCGCCTAATATTTAAGCCAACCGCTGCAGATGGAGTTGCTACTTACAACTGTGAGACCCAGGATCACGAGCTAGATAAAGCCTTAGACCAAAAATTGATTGCGGCAGCAAAGCCGGCAATCGACAACGGGGAAGCTGTTGTAATTAACACGGAAGTCCGAAATGTTAACCGTACAGTAGGAGCTATGTTGTCTGGCCAGCTCGCAAAGAAATACGGACACGCCGGGCTTCCAGAAGATACGGTAGCCATCAAGGCCTCAGGAGTTGGTGGGCAAAGCTTTGGAGCATTCCTAACTCGTGGTGTTTCTATCGAGCTAGAAGGTGTTGCGAATGACTATGTTGGAAAAGGACTTTCTGGGGGTCGCATAGCAATATTCCCACCTAAAAAATCACCTTACGCACCCAAAGAAAACATGATCATCGGCAATACTGTGCTTTATGGAGCGATTGAAGGTGAATGCTTCTTTAGAGGTGTAGCGGGCGAGCGGTTCTGCGTGCGGAACTCCGGAGCGTTTGCAGTAGTTGAGGGCGTAGGCGACCACGGTTGTGAGTACATGACCGGCGGCTGTGTTGTGGTATTGGGTCCAACCGGTGTTAATTTCGCAGCCGGAATGTCAGGTGGCCTTGCTTATGTGCATGACCCTGATGGGATTTTTGCTGATCGTTGCAATAAAGCGATGGTATCACTTGAAAAAGTTGAACCTGCGAAAAATGCAATGACACCACACGACTTCAAAGGTGACATGCTCGATCATGATGAAATGCGTCTTAAAACGTTGATTGAGCGCCACGCCCACTACACTGATAGTGATGTTGCTAAGTCATTACTCGCACGATGGGAAGAAGCTCGTGGGGAGTTCGTTAAGGTAATGCCAGACGACTACCGACGCGCTTTATTAGAAATGAAGTCTGATCAGACCGAGACCAGGAGCGAAACCCATGGGTAAGCCAACAGGTTTCTTAGAACTAACTCGTTCCGAAAGGGGGTATCTGCCCGTTGAGGATCGACTAAAAAACTACAACGAATTCGTAGTTCCACTCTCTGAGAGCGAAGTTCAGAGCCAGGGGGCACGTTGTATGGATTGCGGAATACCGTTTTGCCACAACGGCTGCCCCGTAAATAATCAAATACCTGACTGGAACGACCTTGTTTACGAAGGCGAATGGCAGAAGGCTTTAGTAAACCTGCACTCTACGAACAACTTTCCTGAATTTACTGGCAGAATATGCCCTGCTCCGTGCGAGGAGTCTTGCGTTCTGAACATCAACGACAACCCAGTTGCTATTAAAACAATTGAATGCGCTGTCGTTGATAAAGGATTTGAAAACGGCTGGATTACACCAGAAATTCCTGAACAGAAAACAGGCAAACGTATTGCGGTTATTGGATCAGGTCCAGCTGGCCTTGCAGCCTCTCAACAGTTAGCAAGAGCCGGTCATGATGTCGTTTTATTTGAAAAGAATGATCGAATTGGCGGCTTACTACGTTACGGCATTCCTGACTTTAAAATGGAAAAGCACCTCATCGATCGGCGTATGGAGCAAATGTCTGCTGAAGGCGTGGAATTCCGAACAGGTGTTAATGTTGGCGTAGATATCAAAGTTGACGAACTAAAAGCCAATTTTGATGCTGTTGTATTATCAGGCGGAGCAGAAGCACCGAGAGACCTTCCGGTAGGTGGAAGGACGCTAGACGGTGTTCATTTTGCCATGGAGTTTTTACCTCAGCAAAATAAGCGGGTTGCTGGCGATACCGTGCCTGATGATTTATCTATCTTGGCAAATGGTAAAAAAGTACTCGTTATTGGCGGTGGTGATACAGGATCCGATTGTATCGGAACGTCCAATAGGCACGGTGCTACCGGCGTAACTCAGCTTGAAATTATGCCAAAACCCCCCGTCCAAGAAGATAAACCGATGGTGTGGCCAGATTGGCCAATTAAACTACGCACGTCTACTAGCCACGACGAAGGGGCGGAACGGAAGTTTGCCGCGTCCACTCTCGAATTCCAGGGTAAAGACGGTAAGGTAACAGGGGCAACCATCTCCGAGGTAGAATGGACAAAAACTGGCCCGCAGCCCATCAAAGGGACAGAGCAACAAATTGATTGTGACCTTGTACTACTCGCGATGGGCTTTGTTGGCCCAGTAAAACAGGGCCTAATTGAGGAATTAGGTGTTGATTTAGATCAGCGCGGCAATGTTTTTGCAGACGATTTTTCTTACAGAACTTCTGTAGACAAGGTTTTTACCGCCGGTGACATGAGGCGTGGTCAATCCCTAGTTGTTTGGGCCATACGTGAAGGACGGCAATGTGCTCGGGCCGTTGATGAGTATCTAATGGGTACGTCTAAACTCCCCCGTTAAGGGCTTCAAAAATAACATTTGTGGCTGCAGAGAGTGCCTGCAGCCGTGTCTCGTGCTGATCAGAATTAAGTAAGTATCACCTTACCGATAGCATCTCTATCAATCAGCATTTGTAATGCCTTTGAGGCTTCTGATAGCGGGAGTGATGCACTTACAAGCGGATTCAATTTCCCCTCGTCAGCAAGTTTGACGAGAGCCTCAACATTTTCTTGCGCGATATCAGGTTGAAACTCATTAAGACCTCCCACGCGGCAACCGACTGCACTAGCACCTTTGATGAGTAGGTGATTGGTTTTTGCGAGCGCAGGCGCACCAGCTAAGAAACCAAGGATCAGAATACGCCCACCCCAATTAATACAACGCGTACATTCCTCAAAGGCCCATCCGCCAAGGGGATCCCAAAAAACATCCGCGCCCTTGCCTGCAGTTAGCTCTTTTATAGTCTCACGAAACCTTCCTGGATTGCCATCAGTTGGAGGCCCATAGTCAATAGCCTCGTCCGCACCAGCCGTAAGACATGCTGCGCGCTTTTCATCTGAAGACGCAACAGCAATAACACGAGCTCCTAAAGCTTTTCCCATTTGGATAGCCGCTAATCCAATGCCACCAGCTGCTCCCAAAACTACCAGCGTTTCACCCTCTTGAACGGAACCACGCTGAACAAGCGCATGATAAGCTGTGGTATAGGCCGAGCGGAAACCTGCTGATTGGGCCATTGTGAAATTGCGGGGCACCTTCGCCAGTTCAGATGCTTTGGATATTGCAAATTCTGCAAATGCACCCGGTTGGTGTCGCGACATAACTTTGTCACCAAGAGACCAGCCATGGACCCCAGAGCCTATACCAACGATCTCGCCCGCAGCCTCTCCTCCCGGAATAAAGGGAGGTTCTGGACGAAATTGATATTTACCCGCAACCATCAACACATCGACGTATTGAACCGCTCTTGCCTCGATTTTTACTAAGACCTCTCCATCATTGGGCTCTGGAACGGCGACATCTTCATGTAAGACCACTGCTTCAGGGCCACCAAATTTCTCACAAATAATTGCACGCATTTCTTTTCTCCCTACCAGCCAAGAGCATAAGCAACGCGACGAGGGTCCGCACCCGCTGCTTTAATTCCAGTTTCACGATCATCATGGATCATACAAATCGATCCAGCTAACCATGTCCGCTCTGGCCACTCTTCAACACGATGTCCACGTGCCGCAAGGCCCCTACCTGTCGCACTATCAATTCGACCCTCAATTTTTAATAACCCAGGATGATAATCGTGGGGTTCGAAAGAAGATGGAAATGAATAGCTTGCAAATCGAGGTGTTTCCACTGCTTGTTGTGGCCCCATTCCAAAAACTGCTATGTCACAGAACGCTTGAGCCATTGCTTGTGTTTGAACGTCTCCTCCTGGTGTTCCAAAAGGCAGAAACGCCAATCCATTACCACGGATAGCAATCGCAGGGTTGGGTGTTAAGCGTGGTCTCTTACCCGGCATAATTGATGAGGG
>VMCJ01000106.1 GCA_008081395.1 Rhodospirillales bacterium
CAGGTGCCTCTTCAGCAGGTGCCTCTTGAGCAGGTGCTTCTTCAGAAACTACTTCTTCAGCAGGTGCTTCTTCAGCAACTACTTCTTCAGCAGGTGCTTCTTCAGCAGCAGCTTCTTCAGCTGCCTTTGCAGCCTCAGCAGCCTCACGCAAGCGTTCTTGAGCCTTAGCTTTTGGTAGGTTTTTCTTTGTCTGTGTTGGGATGGCGCGGCGCTCCATCAACCCAGCATCTGCTAAGAACCGTGCTACACGATCAGAAGGTTGCGCACCATCACCCAACCATTTTTGAATTCGATCAGTTTTTAGTCGTACACGATCCGAATGATCGCTGGGTAGCATCGGATTATAGGTCCCGACCTGTTCGATGAACCGACCATCACGCGGGTCACGAGAATTCGCAACTACGATTCTGTAATATGGGCGTTTCTTAGCGCCGCCACGTGTTAAGCGTATTTTAACTGACATCTTTTATTCTTCCTTTTAAGAAATTTAGAAATTTGTACTGATTTAGAAAGTTATTGACCAAAAGGATTGAATGGACCTTTACCCGGGAGTGTAGGAAATTTGGGTAATCCTGAACCTTCCCCAAACGGTCCTGATAGTGCGTTACTGCCTGAATTGGGCAGTCCCATACCAGGAGGTAGAGAAGGCATTAATCCCCTTTTTCCCTTCTTTTTTCCGAGCTTGCTCATCTGTTTCATCATGCCGCGCATTTGATCGAATTGCTTAAGCAAACGGTTGACCTCTTGAACTTCTACGCCTGACCCAGCTGCAATTCGTCGCTTGCGAGAAGCTTTCAGAAGCTCTGGCTTCCGCCTTTCCGTTGGGGTCATGGATAAAATGATAGCTTCTTGGCGAGCTAAAAGCTTCTCATTGACGTTGGCTTCCGCCATCTGCTGTTTCAATTTTCCAACTTGCGGAAGCAGGCCCATCAATCCGCCAAGTCCACCCATCCGTTTCATTTGACGAAGCTGAGAGAGTAAATCTGAGAGATCCATCTTCCCGGCCTGAAGTTTCTTAGCAAGGTTTTCTGCTTCTTCTTGCTCTATGGTCTCTGCGGCACGTTCTACCAGGCTTACAATGTCGCCCATCCCGAGGATGCGGGATGCAATACGATCTGCATGAAATGGCTCAATAGCATCTAATTTTTCGCCAGTTCCCATGAACCGGATCGGTTTTCCGGTAACTGCGCGCATCGATAGGGCTGCACCACCGCGCGCGTCGCCATCAATGCGGGTTAATACAATGCCTGTTACCCCGAGGCGCTCTCCAAATGCCTCAGCGACGCTAACGGCATCTTGACCGGTCATGGCGTCTGCAACCAACAAGGTTTCACTAGGACTGACGATGCGCGAAACGTCTTCAGCTTCCTGCATCATCGTTTCATCTACTGTCGTGCGCCCAGCTGTATCGATGAATACTACGTCGTAGCCTTGCTTTTTTGCGGTATCAATTGCGCGGCGAGCGATCGCTGGAGCAAGTTCGCCAAAGACTACTGGAAGCGTGTCAATACTTGCTTGTAATCCTAAAGTGGCTAACTGCTGCTGAGCGGCTGGTCGATGCACATCGACAGAGGCCATAAGACAGCGTTTCTTCTCTCGCTCCCGTAAACGAATTGCTAACTTCGCAGTGGTGGTCGTCTTTCCAGATCCCTGAAGACCGCACATTAGAATTACCGAAGGAGGATTGGTGCCAAGTGATAATTCGGAATTAGCTAGAGGAGGCGAGCCTTCGCCCGCAAGCATATTGACCAACTCATCATTAACAATTTTAACTACTTGCTGGCCAGGGGTGACGCTTTTGAGAACTTGGGATCCGATGGATTTTTCTGTAGCACGTTCAATAAATTGACGTGCGACTGGAAGAGCTACGTCCGCTTCCAAAAGAGCGAGGCGGACCTCGCGCATCGCCTGCCGAACATCTTCTTCGTTTAAGACACCTTTGCCCGTAAGCTTCTTAAAGGCGTCTGAGAGACGACCACTTAAGCTTTCAAACATGGTTTCAGCTCCTATCGATCCCTATGTCCAACGCAAAACGCGCCAGTGCGCGAACACTCGCGGACTGGCGTCAACTTTTGTACACACAAAAGCTGTGGGCAATTGAACTGCCGGAATAAGATCGGCTTATGACCGATTTGGTGGCAGATTGCAAGGATCAGTTGAAGCAGGGGTGTTATTTTGGTGACGATTGTCGCCAATAGGTATCATACCTCGTTTGCCGGAAGCAGAAGCAAGAGCTCTATTTCTGGGTGCGAGTCCATAAATCGATTTCGTTGCATCTACGATAATAACACCTGAAAATCCCTCGAGCCAACGATGGCCAAATTTTTCAAGAGTATCGGATGACCACAATGGAAGCGTTCTGTTGCTTGGCGGTTGGTAGAGCGCATAAACGCCGTGTTCCACATTAAAAAGCGATTGCTCCAGGGTTTTTGTTAGTTGCTTCAATGAGTATGGCCGCCCGTGACCAAATGGAGAATTATCCGTCCTGCACCAAAGGCCACGTCTGTTAGCTGCTATTACAATTAAGCGCCCGGAGTCAGCCAGAACGCGCCAAGTTTCACGCAATAAAACCGGCTCCGCTGATGTATCTTCGAGAGCGTGCATTAGTATGATCCGATCAATGGACCGATCAGGAAGGGGGAGGTTTGTCTCATTGGTCACAGCATTCAGGCATTTTTTGCCTGTAGGCCATGCCCATCCCCCTTGTTCCGCAGGCATTAATGACATTACTCGACCCGCACCTGCTTTGATCAAAATCGGCTCTAAAATGGGAGGAGTATAGCCAAAACCCATAACAGTCTCGCCTTTTAGGTTTGGCCACAAAGTCTCAACACGACGCGCAATTTGGCGCGCTGCAGCCTGTCCTAGGGCGTTTTCGTAAAACGCTTTCATTAAGGAAATATCAGTACGCATAGCTTTTTTCTATCTTGGTGTTACCCTTAAAACCAGGCCTTAAAATGACTTGAAAACTGGAGACTCTCTTAATGGCACTCGAAGTCGAAATGGTGTCCGCGCTTAGCGACAATTACGTCTACCTGCTGCGAGATACTGAAACAGGCGTGGTAGCGGTAATTGATCCTGCAGAACCAGATCCTGTAGATAAGGTCCTTGTTGCAAAGCAATGGAAGCCATCAATCATTATTAACACCCACCATCATGGCGATCATATTGGTGGAAACGAAGCGTTGATAGCCAAATATGGGTGTCAGCTAGTTGGGCCCAAAGCGGAAACACACCGTATTCCAGGAATGAACCAAACTGTCAGTGAAGGTGACCAAATCAAAGTTGGGTCGCAGATCGGTAAAGTTTTTGAAACACCTGGGCACACTAAAGGACATATCTCTGTATACTTTCCTGAAGGAGCAGCTCTCTTTGCAGGAGACACTCTTTTTGCACTTGGTTGTGGGAGAATGTTCGAAGGTACACCGCAGGAATTTTGGCATTCGTTGTTGAAGCTGAGAGCTCTTCCGGATGATACCCTGCTTTATTGTGGGCACGAATATACTCAATCTAATGCAAGGTTTGCTCTCTCTGTTGATCCCTCGAATCAGACGCTTTTGACCCTATCGGAAAAGATAGATGAGAGACGGTCAAAAGGATTGCCAACAATACCATCAAGACTTGGAGATGAGAAAATAGCCAACCCTTTTCTTCGAGCAGATGACAAGAAATTAGCAGTTGATGTTGGCGCCAGCGAAGATCCAATTCATGCTTTTGCTGTAATAAGACAGCTGAAAGACAATTTTTAGTACATTTGTTGCATTTCATCAGAAATTTTGGGTTAGCTAGCTCATCTTTTTTACTATGATTTGCGCAAAGCTCTTGCATCTGAGCATTAACGGTCTTATCAGTCACGCATCACACACATGGGCCAAAACCCAAGGCGGTTTTAATGACTGTCAATTCCGGTGCTGACTGCGGCTCTGCTGCTGAGGCCCTGGCCCATGGAGGAACAACCGGACCAGGGGAGATGGTAAGGCCATGATGCCGACTTTTACTATGCGCCAGCTTTTAGAATCTGGCGTTCACTTCGGGCACCACACACGTCGGTGGAACCCGAAAATGAAGCAGTACATTTTTGGTGTACGAAATAACACACACATCTTAGATCTGCAGCAATCTGTGCCAATGCTTCATCAGGCACTGAATGCTCTTCGTGATGTCTCTGCAAACGGTGGTCGTATTCTGTTTGTGGGTACCAAACGGCAGACACGAGACCTAGTTGCGCAGCATGCTGAGCGGTGCGGTCAGTACTTTGTCAACGACAGGTGGCTTGGTGGAATGTTGACCAACTGGTCAACAATTAGCCAGTCCATCAAACGGTTGAAAGAGCTTAGTTCAGAGCTCGAAGGTGAAGAAGAAGGCGCAGGTCGCAGCAAACGCGAGCAGCTTGAGCGCACACGGACCCGGGATAAGCTCGAGCGTACACTGGGTGGAATTAAAGATATGGCTGGTGTGCCAGATCTGCTTTTTGTAATCGATACAGTCAAAGAGCACATTGCAATCGCAGAAGCAAAAACGCTCGGTATACCGGTTGTGGCCGTAGTAGATAGCAATTCTGATCCATCAGATATCGCGTTCCCCATTCCAGGGAATGACGATGCAATCCGAGCGGTGAATTTGTATTGTCAGCTAGCGGGTGACGCAATTTTGGACGGGCTGCAACAGGGCCTCGTTGAGTCAGGCGTTGACATTGGGGCGTCGGAAGATGTGCCAGCGGCTGAGGTGCCGGTTGAAGAAGTTGCAGCTGCCGCAGAAGCTCCAGCAGAGACGGAAGCTCCAGCAGAGACGGAAGCTCCAGCAGAGACGGAAGCTCCAAAAAGCGAAGAAACCAAGCCTGTAGATGCCGCTGCTAGTTAAGCAGTTCTTCGGAATTTAACATCAATTTATGAGAGGGTAGAACGATGGCGGCAATTACAGCGAGCCTCGTTAAGGAGCTGCGTGAGCAATCTGGCGCGGGTATGATGGATTGTAAGAAGGCTCTAACAGAGACTGACGGAGACTTAGACGCGGCTATTGATTGGCTGAGAACAAAAGGTTTGGCTGCAGCCCAGAAAAAAGCCGGGCGCGTGGCAGCAGAAGGCCTCGTTGCCGTGGCTGTGGATGGTAATGTTGGCTCCGTTGTTGAGCTCAACTCCGAAACAGATTTTGTTGCGCGAAATGAAGACTTTCAGAACCTTGTCGAAACCATAGCGCGTCTTGGGCTAAAATCAGGTGGAGACATTGAAGCGCTTAAACAAGCAACGGCTGCAGATGGCAAAACCGTTGCAGAGATGCTCCAGAACGCGATTGCAACAATTGGCGAGAATATGAACCTCCGCCGCTATGAGGTAATTTCGGTGTCTGAGGGTTCGATTGCGAGTTACGTGCACACCGCTGTTAAGCCAGGCATGGGAAAAATTGGTGTATTAGTAGCCTTGGAGTCGTCTGCTCAGGCTGAAAAGGTTGCAGAAATTGGTAAGCAAGTGGCTATGCATGTTGCCGCTGCTTCTCCCAAAGCTGCAAATCGTGAGGAAATTGATGCAGCAGACGTCCAAAGGGAGCGTGACATCTTAACAGCTCAAGCTAAAGAGTCAGGTCGTCCCGATAATATCATTGAAAAAATGGTGGAAGGACGACTTCGCAAATTCTATGAAGAGTCAGTTCTCGTAGAACAAGCCTTTGTTATTGATCCAGATCAAACTGTTGGTCAGGCCCTTGAGTCGGCGGGTAAAGCAGCCGGAGCAGACATCAAGGTAAAAGGTTTTGTTCGACTTGGCTTAGGTGAAGGTGTTGAGCGCGAAGAAAGTGATTTCGCGGCAGAGGTAGCGGCTGCAGCTGGTACATCCTAATCTATTCGGCGAACTGGTCATTAGGCCTGTTGCCCTCTGACACCAATAACGAGTACGGAAGAGGTATCGCAACTGTAATAGGAGGCGGAGGATAATGGCGAGCAAGCCCAAGTACCGCCGGGTTCTGCTAAAAGTGTCTGGAGAAGCCCTTATGGGCAGTCAACCTTTTGGTATTGATCCTGTTGTGATTAACCGTATCGCAAAAGATATAGTTGAGGTCAGGGAAGCGGGTGTTGAAGTCGCTCTTGTAGTAGGTGGGGGCAATATATTTCGCGGCGTGTCGGGTGCCAGCGCAGGTATAGAGCGTTCAACCGCTGACTATATGGGGATGCTCGCAACGGTGATGAATGCTCTAGCTATGCAAGCTGCCCTCGAAACGTTGGGTTCACCGACGAGGGTTTTATCCGCTATTCCAATGTCTTCTGTATGTGAACCATATATTCGAAGACGGGCCGAGCGGCATATGGAAAAAGGTCGAGTCGTGATTTTTGCCGCTGGCACCGGTAATCCGTTCTTCACAACTGATACTGCGGCAGCCTTACGAGCATCTGAAATGAATTGTGAGGCCCTTTTAAAGGGGACTCAAGTTGATGGAGTTTATTCCGCAGATCCCAAGATTGACCATAATGCTAAACGTTTTGATAAGCTTTCTTACAAAGACGTACTGGCCAATGATCTGAATGTAATGGACGCTTCGGCAGTTTCACTTGCTCGAGAAAATCAAATCCCCATAATTGTTTTTTCTATACATGAGGCCGGTGGGTTTAGTGATGTCATCCACGGTCATGGCGCTTACACGTTGGTAAGTGATACAGAGAATTAAAGTCAGGTTTTAACTACTTAAGACCGCAAGCTAGGAGTTCTTAAAATTATGTCAGAGCCTGACCTTGATGATATTGAGCGCCGTATGAGTGGAGCCGTTGAGGCTCTGCGGCGGGAATTTCAAGGCCTTAGGACGGGCCGGGCTTCAGCTGCCCTGTTAGATCCGGTGGTGGTTGAAGTCTATGGAGCAAAGACCCCACTAAACCAGGTGGGAACGGTTGGTGTTCCGGAGCCTAGAATGTTGACTGTTCAGGTATGGGATAAGAGCAATACCTCGGCAGTAGAAAAATCAATCCGTGACGCTGGCCTCGGTCTAAACCCAATGACTGATGGTAATCTTATCCGCATCCCGATCCCTGAACTTTCTGGTGAGCGTAGACAAGAACTCACAAAAGTAGCTGGTCGGTATGCTGAGCAGGCCAGAGTTGCTATTCGAAATATCCGCAGGGATGCAATGGATGGTCTTAAGAAATCTGAAAAAGACGGTGAAATTTCTCAAGATGATCAAAAGCTCTATTCCGACGAAATTCAGTCCCTGACCAATAAATATGTTGGTGAAGTGGACGAAACCGCAAAGCAGAAGGAAGCAGAAATCCTTCAAGTTTGATCGGCTTTAAAGTTGTTCTATGCAGCTTTCTTGTTGCGAGTTTATCAAAATTCCATAATGGATCACTGTAATTATTCTTTGGGGACCTCCGCCCGAGATCATCGTTCACGAGGGCTTACATAAAGTTTTCCGGAAGTTCTTTGTTTGTGGTCTGACGCGATGCTGAACGAGATGTGAGTTTTGATGGATTTTTCAGAAAATTTTCTTAAGCGATCAATAACAGCTGCCATACTCACTTTGGT
>VMCJ01000058.1 GCA_008081395.1 Rhodospirillales bacterium
TGTTAGTCCCGTAACGGCGTTGGTTGCACCAGGCCCTGATGTCACGAGCACAACTCCAATCTTGCCGGTAGAACGGGCATAACCTTCAGCAGCATGAACTGCCCCCCCTTCCTGGCGCACTAGATAGTGCTTCAGGCGGTTTTGCTTGAAAATTTCGTCATAAATGGGGAGCACTGCCCCGCCTGGATAACCAAATACCGCTTCGACACCCTGATCTATCAATGCGCGGACTATCATGGCCGCGCCGGTCATTTTTTCTTCGCTCACCAGAAACTCCAGTTGCACCAAATGTAAATTGAAATAAAATTACGTTTAATTATTTTTTCGGCGCGGAAGATAATTCTATCAACATATTAGGTCAATATATTTTTGTATAACTTTATTACAAAATTACTATTTATTTTAGTATTTTCTTCCATTTTTAAAACGAAATCCGAGTTTAGGCGCTGTTTGATCCAGGAGATTTGGCGTTTTGCGTAGCGTCTGGTGGCCTGTGATGCTGCATCAATTGCGTTTTGTAATAAAATTTCATTTTTTTTGACTGAGGCAAATTCTTTCACCCCAATCGCCCTCATTGCTGGTAACTCGGGATTTAGATTGCGGGCAAGAAAGGCTGTTGCTTCCTCAACTGCACCAAGGTTAGCCATGATATTGGTTCGAGAGTTGATACGAGCATAAAGTTGATCTCGTTCTGGCATTATTGCTGTTACGTTGAAAACCAAATCTTCAGGAGGTGCTGGTGGTGTATCGAGTACCTCCGAGGGAATTTTTCCTGTCGTCCTCCAAATCTCTAGTGCACGGGATAAACGTTGCGGGTCGTGAATTCGAGCCGCTGATTTAGGATCAGCCCGTTCGAGCACGGAATAGTAAGTCTCATAATCTTTAGCAACGTCCAACCTTGCCTGAGCGCGGATGTCGGGAGGAATCGACGGGGCGGGAGGCAAGCCTTTGATTAAGGCTTCAATGTAAAAACCGGTTCCTCCACAAATAATTGGGGTGAGGCCAGAGTCATGACATTTTTTGATTTCTACCAGGGCTGCCTGTACCCACCGACCTGCCGAGCACACATCTTCTGGTTCTAGCCAGCCGTACAATTTGTGAGGCACTTGATCTTCTTCTTCTGGCATGGGTCTAGCCGTCAGAATTCGAAGTCCTTTATAGACCTGCATGCTATCTGCGTTTATCACAACGCCATTAAACTGCCTCGCAATTTCAAGTGCGTACGCTGATTTGCCGCTTGCTGTAGGGCCAGTTACGACAATGACGGGGCGCATTTCGCCAAGGGGACAATTTCTCGTGGAATCCATACTTACTCTTGTAGCGCCTCCTGACTGCAAGCTCGAGACTTCAGTTAGCGAAATTGCTGTTACTGCGCTAGGTGTTGGTGGTGCGCACTCTGTAGATGGAGTGGAGTTCTTTTCTAATGATCGTGCTGCAGACATCAGATGGGAGGGCGACCCCTGGGACGAACATATCGCCGATGCCGTTCGCTTAGCTATTAGCCACAAACCTGTTGATTATGCTTTGCAGCCAGCCAAGCACAGAGGTAAACGGCTCATGATTGCAGATATGGACTCCACCATAGTTGCTTCCGAAACGTTGGATGAAATGGCGGCTAGAGCCGGTGTTGGGCATAGAGTGTCTGAAATCACAAGTCGTGCAATGAATGGTGAAATCGATTTTCAAACGGCACTTCGAGAACGGGTCCGTCTTTTAGCCGGCGTGGAGGCAGGTATTTTAGAAGACGTCTATTCCAATATTTCGATAACTCCAGGTGCTGATGTGCTCGTGAGATCAATGGCAAATTCGGGTGCAGAGTGTTTGCTGGTTTCTGGTGGGTTCAAATTTTTTACTGACAGGGTTGCGCACCAACTTGGCTTTCACGGTAACCAGGCTAACGATATTGAAATTAATTCCGGAAGAATAACGGGGGAATTAATTGAGCCAATTTTAGATAGCGCGGCAAAGGTTCAGGCTCTTGAGGCGGCTATGCAAAGACTTGCAATCGGTCCAGAGTCTGTCCTGGCTGTGGGGGATGGATCTAACGATATTCCGATGCTGCGCCGAGCTGGCCTTGGTGTTGCATGGCGTGGGAAGCCAGTCGTTAAAGCTCAAACCCGAGCCAGAATTGATTATGGAGATCTCTCCACTTTGTTAATCTTCCAGCGGATGGACCCCGCTTAAGCTATCGGGCAAAATTACCGAAGACGTTGCTAAGGAGGCAAAAATGCCAGCTATCCCAAATCTTGCGAAAGATAAGTTGAAAGCAGGTGAGCTAGCTATAGGGTTTGGTATGCGCCAGGCTCGTACTGTTGACACAGTCAAGATTGCTAAAGTGTGCGGTTTTGATTGGTTGTTTATTGATCTCGAGCATAATTCAATGACTGTTGATACAGCAGCTGACATGTGTGCCGCAGGACTTGATGCAGGAATAACTCCTTTAGTTCGACCGTCGCATCACGCCAGTTTTCTAATGAGTAGGCCCCTTGATTCGGGTGCTCAGGGAATTGTTGCTCCTCATGTAGAAAATGTTGAAGAGGCAACAATGATACGTGATCAGTGTTTGCATCCCCCTCTTGGAAAAAGATCCGTTGGCGGTCTCGCGCCTCAACTTGCGTATGAGGCCGTAGGAATTGAAAAGCAGGTTGGCTTGGTCAATGACAATATTTTAGTTGTTTGCATGATAGAAAGTGCTGGCGCTGTAGAACAAGCTGACGCGATGGCAGCAGTTGAGGGCGTCGATTGTCTTCTAATTGGAACGAATGATCTTTGTGCCGAAATGGGCATCCCTGGCCAGTTTGGTCACGAAAAAGTAACAGCAGCATATGAGCGGGTCGCAAGTGCATGCAGAAACAATGGGAAGCACCTTGGTATGGGAGGTATATACGACGAAGATTTGGCAAGCCGATATATTGGTATGGGTGCGCAACTTATCCTTGGCGGTAGCGATCTTGGTTTTCTCATGGCGGGAGCTGCGGCTCGTGCAAAATTTCTTAAAGGTCTTAGATAGCTCCAGTGGATCTAACGTTAGCGATCCGCTCAGAGGGCTTAGCGCTAGGTTTTGATGCAATTGGGTTTGCTCCTGCGGAGAGCTCAGAGGATGCAAAGGCGTGGCTAGCTGAGTACTTAGAGTCTGGTATGCATGGCGATATGGGTTGGATGGCAGCTCATGCTGAGAGGCGAGCGGATCCTAAAAAGTTATGGCCTGAAGCTCGTAGCGTAGTTGTCGTTGCTATGAGTTATGCGCCACCAGAAAACCCTCTTTCTACTGTCAGTGATCCTGAAAGTGGCGAGATAAGCGTCTACGCGCGAACGGTTAGAGATTATCACGACGTTTTGAAATCGCGTTTGAAGCGTTTAGCTAGATGGACGAATGAGGCTCATGGAGCTCAAGTAAAAATTTTCGTTGATACCGCCCCTGTATTAGAAAAGCACCTTGCTCAGCGTGCAGGAATAGGTTGGCAAGGTAAGCATTCGAACCTCGTTAGCCGTGGGCTAGGTAATTGGTTTTTTTTAGGTGAGATGTTTACGGATATTGACCTAACGCCTGATGCACCTGAATTAGACCATTGTGGGTCATGCCGGAATTGCTTGGAAGCATGTCCAACTGATGCATTTGTTGCTCCTTACAAGCTAGATGCTCGTCGCTGTATCTCCTACCTCACAATCGAACATAAGAGCCATATTGATCACGACTTAATGGAGGCTATGGGTGGACGGATTTATGGCTGCGATGACTGTTTGGCGGTGTGCCCCTGGAATAAATTTGCAGAATTACCAAGAGAACCCTCTCTGTGGCCTCGAGTTGAGCTTCAAGTTCCTAAGCTTAAAGAGCTAGCTAGCCTTGATGATTCAGAGTTTAGGCAGGTATTTGCTGGATCTCCGATCAAGCGCACAGGCCGTGATAGGTTTGTAAGAAATGTTGCCATTGCTATTGGTAACTCCAATTTAAAAGAGCTTGCAGAAACCGCCGCTCAATTAATTGCTGACTCATCACCGTTAGTCCGCCGTGCTGCTATCTGGGCTCTCAGTCGATTGGAACCTGAGAGGGCAAATTTGATGTATCGTAATGATCCGGACCCAGAAGTTCAGGCCGAATGGGATAGGATAAAGGGAGTTTAGGGGGAGATGTCTTTTGACTGATTTTACTGGTGGTTGTGCTTGTGGTGCGATCCGATACAAAGCAGTGGGTGAACCGCGCTATATGGGTAATTGTCATTGTCGAGATTGTCAGCAGGCAACGGGCAGCGCCTATTTTCCAGGTATGGGTTTCAAGAGTGAAAATTTCAGTCTTGAAAAGGGTGAGCCCAAGTGGTTTACCCGTCAGGCAGATCGAGGCCATGCGATACATCGCGCCTTTTGCTCTGATTGTGGATCACCTCTATTTATTCGAAATGATATTTCAAAATACTTCACTGTTCTTTATGCGGGAAGTTTGGATGATCCGCGTTCTTACCAACCAGCTAGAGACATCTTTGTAAGGTCTGCTCAACCTTGGAACCAACTAGACCCAAGCTTACCTAAATCCGATGAGATGCCGAGTTAGGCCCTAGGCCCCTAAAATCTTCATTGGCATGACCCGTGGGCCACGAACTTGGCCACCAGACCATATAACGTTTTTAGGTTGGATTACTTCAAAGTCTTTAATTCTGTTGAACCAGACACGAAGAGCGATATCCATCTCCATCCGAGCTAGATTTGAACCCGCACATCGATGAATTCCAACTCCAAATGCTATGTGGCGGTTTTGTTTGCGGTCTAGTACTACCTCTTCAGCTCTATCAAAAATTTGAGGGTCACGGTTAGCAGCAGGGAAATTCATTATTACCTTATCTCCCGGTTGCATCTCAATCCCACCAAATTTGATAGGTTCTAATACTCGCCGTGCCATTTTTACGGGTGAATAGAAGCGCAGCAACTCTTCAATTGCAGTGGTGAATAAATTTGGTTCGGCATAAATCCGTTTGCGGTGTTCGGGGTTTGTGCCGAAATGAAACAGCGCAGATCCAATAGAGCTCCAGGTGGTATCAATTCCAGCTACCAATAACAAAAAGCAAACGCCAATTATTGTATAATCAGATAATTTTTCTCCTTCAATTTCTGCTTCCATAAGTCTTGAAATGGCGTCATCTCGAGGGGTATTCCGCCTTTCAATAATCATTTCTTGGAAAAAATCTCTGATTATCCGCCGATATTTAAGCCGTATTTCTGCATCCGCTTGGCCCTGTTCAAGGATCCCTCTGACCCATTCTGTAAATTCGTCAGCACGGGCCTCATCAATCCCAATGATGTGAGCAATCACTCTTGGGGGAAGTTGCTGGGCGTAGTCTGTTGCCCCATCTACCTCGGGACCTTTTTGAATGATCTGGTCAATAAGGCTGTTTGCTAATTGTTCGGTGAAAGGGCGATAGGTATCGACAGCCTTTGGTGAGAATAAAGGCAGTATTAATTGCTTAAAGGGTTTGTGCAGAGGAGGATCAGCGGAAATTGGAGGCAGTTCAGCTCCAAATTCTTTTACTTCCTGAATAAGAATTTCCCGCATTTCAGGGGAGGGAGGAATCACCCCTGGGGCTCGGCTTGAAAGAGTTGGAACCGCTCGAGCCATCTCACGGACGTCTTCGTAACGTGTCGGCATCCAAGAGCCACCCCATCTCTCTGAATGCGCGATGGGACACCGTTCCCGAAGATCCTGCCAAATTGGTCCTGGATCACTGTTATAAATGGGATCCATGACGTCGTAGTCTGTTGCCCAGTCATGAACTGGACAGCCTTCGCGAGAATTGGGAATGCTTGGTTTGCGATCACTCATGTTGTCAATCCTCCAGGATTGAAATAGCGAATTCTGGACAATTAGCGATTGCTAGGTCTGCTTTGTCCTCCATACCCTTTGGGACTTCTCCGTTATTCTTAGTCGAGGCAATACCAAATTCATCTACTTCAAAAAGCTCGGGTGCTAGTGAAAAGCAACGATTATGGCCTTCACATTTGTCGGGATCCACACATATCCGCAAAGGAATTTCTCCAAGAAATTAGATCAATCGTGCTAGTTTATCGAGAAGAGGTAAAACTTCATCCGAAGGTGCGGATGGCAGATCAAAAGTAACGCGAGAAATACCGGCTGCCTTTAGCGTTTCGAGTTCTTTTTTATCAGGTCGTGCTGCAAATACACTAACTTCAATTTCATCAGGGTTACGTCCAGCTTCAGCGGCCATCTGACGAAAGTGGGGCATCTGATCGGCTATATCCACGCCGCGAGTACCTCCTAGGGGAATCCAACCATCGCCAAAACGGATTGCTCGCCGAGCGCCATAAGGAAATGCACCTCCAACAATTACAGGAGGATGTGGTTTTTGTACCGGTTTCGGCCAAGTCATCATCTGTCCAAATTCTACAAATTCTCCAGAGTATGACGGTTTTGACTGGGTCCAAATTGCCTTCATCGCCTCGACACGCTCGCGCATCAGTCGGAAGCGGTGTTTTGGCTCTGTTCCGTGATCTGCCATCTCTTCTTCATTCCAACCAGCACCAACGCCAAATAAGAAACGGCCGTTTGAAAGTCTATCAGCAGTAGCCACTTCCTTGGCGGTTTGGATTGGATCTCGCTGAATGACAAGGCAGATACCAGTGCCAATTTTTAGGGTTTTAGTTGTTGCCGCTATAGCGCCAATAGATACAAATGGATCCATGACGTCGTAGTATTTTTTAGGTAGTTCACCACCTCCAGGCCAGGGTGAAACACGGGGTAATGGAATATGACTGTGCTCAGGTAACCAGAGAGATTCAAACCCGCGATCTTCTAATGCTGGTCCCAATTCTTGCGGTTGAATGGAATAGTCTGTGAAGAAAATATGCGCACCAACATGCATAACCTGACTGGCCCTCCGCAATGAATTGAAGAAGCCTACCGTGGTATTCAGTTATGCGAAAGTCTTCTTTAGATAGTGCCCGGGCCAAGGGCGGGCAGTGTGTTCTTCTATCGCTTATTAGTAGGCAAGCAAAAAACTAAACCATCTACTTTCTTCATGAACTTCGGTAAAAATGCCGGGATGAGAGCAATAGCTTGACCTCTAGTCGTTAAATTAACTTTTTTGGGGTCAGGCGACCGGCATAAGCGCCGCGGCCACACGACGATCTTCCGCCATTAACACATTGTATGTCCGACAAGCGGCTCCAGTATCCATGGGCTCTATTACCATGCCAGCTTCCCGAAATTTTCGTCTTAATTCGCTGGATGGCAATTTTGCTTTTGTTCCGCAGCCAAGAAGGACTACATCTGCCAGATTGCTACTAAGTAATGGCTGAAAACTCTCTTCAGTTATGTCTTCCCATGTTGAGACAGACCAATCGATTATAGCCTCTGGCAGCACAATTATGGGCGTCTCAAAACGAACACC
>VMCJ01000119.1 GCA_008081395.1 Rhodospirillales bacterium
CAGACGCAGATGCAGCTAAGCGATGGGAAACAATAGTAGATTCCGCCCGAAAAGACGGATCATCCTTAGGAGCAATTCTGGAGGTTGTTGCTGAAGGAATTCCTGCTGGCCTTGGCGAACCCATCTATGGGAAACTTGACAGTGATGTTGCCGCGGCACTCATGAGTATCAACGCGGTAAAAGGAGTTGAGATTGGAGATGGTTTTGCATCTGCTGCTCAGCGTGGCGAGGAAGCTCATGACGCTATGCGCCCATCCAATACTGGCGGCGTGGTGTTTGAAACGAACCACGCGGGTGGGGTGCTAGGCGGCATTTCAACTGGTCAGCCATTGGTAGCCCGCTTCGCGGTAAAACCTACAAGCTCGATTCTAATCCCTCGGCCCAGTGTTGATGCGGACGGAAAAGCAATTGAAGTAAGAACCAAAGGTCGCCACGACCCGTGCGTGGGCATTCGGGCAGCGCCTATTGGTGAAGCAATGGTAGCGGTAGTCTTACTCGATCATTTAATTCGACAAAGAGGGCTTCGCGGTTCTGAATGGTTAGCTGACAATTCTAAAACCCAGATGGGTTTGTGAGGCAAAATGGGGAATGGATCCAATGACGCTCAATTTCGAGGGTCACACAACCAATAGCGTTTTTAACAAGGCTGTAGAACGCTGGCCAGACAATGAACTCTTCGCACTTCCAAGCGATCCAACCCGTCCATATTACCCCGAAGGCTATAGCGTTTCGTTCGCTGAAGCTAAACGCGACGTCGATCACTACAAAGCAGCCCTATTAGATGCGGGATATGGGAATGGACATCGAATAGCCTGCCTACTTGCTAATCGGCCTGAAATTATGTGGTTGAAACTCGCGATGAATGGCATTGGTGTCTCGTGGGTGCCCATCAATCCCGACTATCGAGCATCTGAACTCGCTTATGTCCTGGCTGATTCTGCCGCCGATCTTATTGTCATCGGCATAGAGTTTCTTGATCTCGCCCAAGCAGCTTTAGATCAACTCGACAAAGCGCCACCGATCCTTGTGTTAGGCGAGAAATTCAGTCCCCCGTCGCCCAACCGCCCTGCACCACTGAGTGGGATGCCAACCCCAGAGGGTGAGGCTAGTCTTCTCTATACCTCTGGAACTACTGGTCGACCCAAGGGATGCATTCTCTCTCACGAGTATGAACTCAGCGTTGGTCACTGGTATGCTGAAGTTGGTGGACGATTAAACATTCGCGAGGGTGTTGAGCGAGTTTATAACCCTCTACCACTTTTTCACTTGAATGCCGCCATTGTTTTATTCTTCGGAATGGTTCTAACAGGAAATTGTCATATCTCAACGGCTCGTTTTAGTCGCTCCCGCTGGTGGAATGAAATTTCTGAAACTAGGGCTACCGGTTGCCATTATCTTGGTATCGTTGTGCCTTCGTTAATGAACGATCCTCCATCACAAAATGACCAAAATCATGGTTTGCAATGGGGGGCTGGAGCTGGAGTAGAACCTTCTCTGCATCGCCCTTTCGAAGAGCGGTTTGGCTTTCCACTAATAGAGTTGTGGGGA
This sequence comes from Rhodospirillales bacterium, assembly GCA_008081395.1. Lineage (GTDB taxonomy): Bacteria > Pseudomonadota > Alphaproteobacteria > Bin95 > Bin95 > VMCJ01. Next base: position 1,549 of record VMCJ01000119.1, read on the forward strand.
ATGACGGAGTTCTGCCGAATATTGTCAGACGCCTATGAGCCACGAAGTATCGACACCCGCGCAATGGGGCGTCCTAGACCAGGCTTAGACGTCCGAGTAGTTGATGAGGATGACCAAGACGTTCCTGTCGGCACCCCTGGAGAAATGATTGTTCGTCACTCTAAAGAAACCCCACGACGACATGCATTTTCTGGCTATCTAAACCTTCCAGAGGAAACGGAGAAAGCTTGGCGCGGCGGCTGGTTCCATACTGGGGATACAGTTACCCAGGACGAAAGTGGGATGCTTTATTTTGTAGATCGCAAAAAGAATATCATTCGCCGCTCAGGCGAAAATATTGCTGCCGCTGAAATCGAGGCATGCCTGCAGCCGTTGCCTGAAGTAGACGCAATTGCCGTTATGCCAATTGAAGACGAACTTCGCGACGAAGAGGTACTGGCTTGCGTTGTCGCAAGTGGGACAGCAGACAATGCTCTAGCACGCAAGTTATTCGAGCACTGCTTCGAACACCTGGCTTATTTTAAGGCGCCCGGCTGGATACTATTCCTCGACGAAATTCCTGTCACAGGCACTCAGAAAATACAGAAGCACATGATCTTCAATGAGGGTGAAGACCCTCGCCAACACCCTCGCATTTACGATTTTAGAAACCTCAAACGACGTTAATCAGCCAATATAGCTGACGCCTTAGAGCTTTTTTTAAGAAAAGACGATGTGACGATACCCATCCTCTTTAACTTTATCGCAAAATTCTCGATACGCTGGATGACCGCCACTATACCGCATGATCCTGGGCTTGCGCTTATGAGCCAGGTTCCTGTTAACGCCAGTCATCCAAGAACCGATCTCATTCATCAGCAGACCCTCACCAAGGGAAAGCACGTGGTTGGTCCATTCATCCATCGCAAGTTCACTAGTTTGAACATTACGTTTATCGTTTTGAACGGCGTGTGAAATTAAATCACTTACCCATTCCACGCTGTACTCTGCAGTCCTCGTATAGTTGCCCAAACCGCTGTGCGGGCCCATACAAATGAACATATTAGGGAAATCAGCAACAAGCACGCCTAGGTATGTTACAGGACCATCATCCCATAGTTCTCGTAACTCCTTACCATTGATACCTTTGATATCGATGCGCTCAAAAGCACCAGTAATCGCGTCAAATCCTGTAGCGTAAATAATTATATCTAACTCTATATCGCCTTCTTTTGTTCGTATCCCTTCTGGGATGATCTCTAAGATTGGGTTTTCATTGATATCTATTAGCTGAACGTTTTCTTTATTGTATGTCTCGTAGTACCCAGTTTCCTGAGGTACCCGGCGCGTGCCAAATCCATGATCCTTGGGGATTAATTTTTCCGCTAAAATTGGATCATTGACGCGACCGCGTATTTTTTCAGCTAGAAACTCGCTCATCATGGTATTTGCGGTGCGATCCGTGAGCATGTCCTTGAAGTTACCTTGCCAAATCCCGAAGCCGGGCTCCGCGTAGAGCTTCTCCCAGAAAGCTGTCCGTTCCTCATCAGAGACTTCAAAGGTTGAACGGGGATCAGTGGAATGGATGTAACATCCGGGTGTTTGCGTGCACAGTTCCAAAATTTCGTCGTAGTTCTTTTTAATTTGCTCCATTCGATCCTTTGGGATTTTCTTATTGTGCAATGGAGTGCACCAGTTTGGAGTGCGCTGAAAAACGGTTAAATTACCAACAATCTTTGCAATCTCTGGAATGATTTGGACTGCCGTAGCACCAGTTCCAATGATGCCGACCCTTTTTCCAGTTAAATCAACTTCAGATTGGGGCCACTTGTGGGTGTGATAGGAAATTCCCTTATAGGTTTCTACACCAGGAATATCAGGCATTACTGCTGCAGAAAGAATTCCAACCGCAGGAACGAAGAAACGGCAAGTATACTTTTTGCCCTCTTCCGTAGTTAGGTTCCATAGGCTTTCTTTTTCATCAAAATGAGCGCTTTTGACCATTGTGTTAAAATCTATGGAAGACTTCAGATCAAACTTGTCAGCGACATAATTCAAGTATTTTTCAGTTTCAGGCTGAGGAGAAAAGTCTTCCGTCCAGTCCCACTCTTCTAAAAGTTCCTTCGAGAAAGAATATCCGTAAGTCCAGCTTTCAGAATCAAACCTGGCTCCTGGATAACGGTTCCAATACCAAGTGCCGCCAATCTTAGGAGCGGCCTCTAGGCATCTGACCTTAAGCCCCATTTCTTTGATTTTGTGTATTTGATACAAGCCAGCAACACCGGCGCCCACGATTATTACATCATATTCAGTAGACATTTTCTGAACTTTTCTCTCTCAAACATACCGAAATTTAACATTCCAAGACTTAATGTTAGGTAAACCCTATTGTCGGTTCAAGGGCGCCACATTGAATAGCAACCCCATCAGTATGAGCTATGACCCATAAATAGCAGGCTCTAAGTTGTACAATTCCTGATTGGGAAAGTGTTAATGCGCGACAGCCGCTGCCCCATGCTCGTCAATCAGATAACCTGTTTCAAAGCGACTTAAGGTAAATGGAGCATTAATTTCGTGCGGCTCACCATTTGCAATCGTATGAGCTAAAGTCCAGCCAGATGAGGGGGTCGCCTTAAAGCCTCCAGTTCCCCATCCGCAATTGATGAAAAGGCCTGGTACCGGCGTTAAGCCGATAATGGGAGATGCATCGGGGCAAACATCTACAATGCCCGCCCAAGTTCGAAGAACACGGATGCTACTGAACATTGGGAATAGCTCGCAGGCCGCCGCCATTTGTTCTTCAATAATGTGGAGGGACCCGCGCTGCGTGTAAGAAGTGTAGGGATCAATCCCCGCCCCCAAAACTAGCTCACCCTTATCCGACTGGCTCACGTAAACATGAACCTGGTTGGACATCACAACGCAATCAAGCATTGGTCTCAGAGGTTCCGATACAAGGGCTTGCAATGGATGACTTTCAATAGGCAGCCTAAATCCCGCCATCTCCGCGAGAACACTCGAATGACCGGCAGCTACAAGCGCCCCCTTCTTTGCTCGAATAGTTCCACGGGTGGTTTCAACCCCCTCAAAAGACCCATCCGCTCCGCGCAAAATACTAGTCACTTCAGCATTTTCGATAATATCGACGCCTAAACGGTCTGCAGCTCTTGCATAACCCCAAACGACCGCATCATGCCGCGCAGTACCTCCGCGACGCTGCAATGTCGCCCCAAGAACTGGCCATCTTTTTTCAGATGAAATATCGATGAGGGGGCAAAATGCTTTCACACCATCTGCATCAAGCCACTCCGCATCTATGCCGTTAAGATTATTAGCGTTCACGCGTCGCACGCTCTCACGGACGTCATGCAAAGTGTGCGCTAAATTGAGCACACCGCGCTGACTGAACATGACGTTCACATTTAGGTCTTGAGACAAACCTTCCCAGAGCTTTAAACCATGCTCGTAAATGGCAGCACTTTCATCCCAAAGGTAATTTGATCGAACAATTGTGGTATTTCGACCAGCATTGCCGCCGCCAATCCAACCTTTTTCAACCACCGCTACATTTGTGATGCCGTGCAACTTCGCGAGGTAATATGCCGTCGCTAGACCGTGCCCACCGCCGCCCACGATGATTACATCATAGTGGGACTTTGGCTCGGGGTTTCGGCGCCAAGGCTTCCACCCCGTGTTCCCGCCCAGCGCTTCACGAATAATACGCCAGGCTGAAAAACGATCTTCCTGCATCAACAAAGATTAATCAGTGATAAACCAGCGTCGGAAGCCATGTTGCGATGGATGGCGCAGCGATCAGGATGAGGATCATTGCCAACATCGCGACAACGAATGGTGTTGCGCCTAGAGCAACGTCATTGAACTTTCCACCGCGGTCTCGAATGCCCTGAACAACATACAGGTTAACACCGATTGGAGGCGTAATGAGCGCTGCTTCCATCAAGATCGTGATGAGAATTCCAAACCAAACATCCGAGAACTCTGGAACACCAAGTGCCATAACGATCGGGAACACCACTGGGATCGTCGTCAACATCATCGACAGCGTTTCCATGAACATGCCGAGAAGCAGATAGAAAAAGACGATGAGCAAGATTGTCTGGATAGGTGTAAGGCCTAGCTCGGCGATAAAATTAAGCATCGCTTGCGTGATGCCCATGAAGCCCAATACGAAATTCAAGAAAATTGCAGCAAAGACGATAATCATGATCATCGCCGTAGTACGCATCGTTCCCTCAAATGCTTCTAAAAGCATTTTGACATTAAGAGACTTGAAATAGGCTGCAATGAGCAGTGACATCACCACGCCGATTGAGGCTGCTTCTGTTGGCGTAGCAACACCCGCATAAATCGATCCAACTACTGCAGAAAACAACACAATGGGGGGAAGAAGGGCGGGCAACGTGCTAATCCGCTGGCTCCAACTCGTCTGAACCTTCTCGCCGCCCCAATCTTTTCTATACAGGCAAGCAAGGGCAATAACGCCCATAAATAGGAGTGCTAAAATGATCCCAGGAATGATGCCTGCCAGATAAAGCTCCGGGACAGATGTATCGGTTAGCAGACCGTAGAGGATCATGTTAATCGATGGAGGCACTAGGATACCCAAAGTACCGCCGGCGGCGAGCGACCCTAAAAATAGGCTCTCGTTATATTTGCGTTTCTCAATTTCTGGATACGCCACGGTTCCAACGGTTGCTGCCGTTGCCACACTCGATCCCGATGATGCAGCGAAGATTGTGCAAGAGCCAATGTTAGCGTGCATGAGACCGCCAGGGAGCCATGACAGCCATTGAATAACTGCCCCATACATACGACGTGCAATTCCAGCCCGAAGCATAATCTCTCCAAGCAGGATAAACATTGGGACGGCGACAAGGATAAATTCCTTTGATTTATCCCAGACAATTTCACCTATGCCGAGCGTTAAACGCCCATCCATAGCGATCTCGTCCAGTACAAAGCTGAGGATGCCCAGCACCGCCGCTACAGGGACAGCGGCGACAACTAAAATTAAAAGTCCGATCAGGATCCACGCAACCATCGATCAGGCCCCCTTCGCCTTGCTGGCTTCCATTACATCGATACCAGAAGTTTCTTCTTCAACCACTTCATCAATTGATGGAACACCCGCAATCTTACGAACTAAATCAAAATTTCTTTGGAGAAGCGCCACAAGCGCATAGAGGGTAACGAATATTAAAACACAGAAGAATACGACCAGCCCCATCGCCCAGAAGAATTGCGGTATCCATTGTGGGGTTTCAAGCGTCGTAATCGATACGGACCCCAATTCCCAACTTTCTAAGAACGCATAAACGGCCGTCGAGGTCATGAACCACATGTAATAAAGCAACAAAGCCAAACCAACTACGTCCAAAGTCGCAGTTACTGGCCTCGGAAGTAAATTGTACAGCGCATCAATTCTCACATTTGATCGATGCAGCAGGGTGTAGGAATAGGCCCACGTAGTCGAAGCAGCAAATACGTATCCAGAAATTTCATCAGATCCACTCATGGTAATTCCGAGAAATTTCCGACAAAGCACATCGATAGTCACAATGATTGCAGACACCATCAAAGCGGCACCGCCAGCCCAAACCAGCCAGCAAGAGAGTGTTTCCAATCTAGCGTGTATCGCTGCCATCATTGCTTCAGCCCTCCAGTCTCAAACCATAAAAACTACTA
>VMCJ01000025.1 GCA_008081395.1 Rhodospirillales bacterium
CTTGTGTGATTGCCCTCATAATTTTCGCAAGGGATCATTCAGGAGATTCAGGCGGGAAGCGGCGGTCCTTGCAAAGCGCGTTAAAATGGCCTTTCGTCTTGCAGCACTCACGGGTGAGGGCTTGGCTTGTCTAATTAATGAACCACTGAATTGATCTACCCTCATAAAGCCTTGATGGCTTGGTATCAGTTCGGTGGGAAAACTCTCAGGAACGGCAAAGTAAAATTGGTCGCAATACTCGAGATAAGATTGCCATTTTTGGTCCGATAAAAAATCATTTCGGCTGCTTTTGATTTCCACTGCAATCAATGAAGCGTTTTTTCCCACACCGAAAACATCCACCCGCCTTCCAGAGGCAAGCGTGAACTCCGTGAGAGGCGCATAGCCAAGATCAAACAGCAGCCTAACGGCGCCTCGAGCTAAGAGAATTCCTGTTTGCTTTTTCTCATCGTTACTTTGCAATTTGTTGGCCGGAAGTGTTTTGATGTTGTCTTAAAATCTTCTAAAAATTCAGCTTTTTATTTTACCCCATTCCACGCACGCGAGTTTTAATCACTGGGCGCCTTGAGTTCTAAGGAGAGCGCATGAATTGGGCCTGCCAATTCATCGGCTAGCGCTGCATAGACTAGTCTCTGGCGTTGTACTCTATTTTGCCCCTCAAATTTTGAAGATGTTAGTCTAACGTGAAAATGTGTTTCGCCACCTTCACGGTGTCCCACATGACCACGATGACTTTCTGATTGATCCTCTATTTCTAACAGCTGGGGGGAAAATTGATCGTTAAGTTTTGATCGAATATTGTCGGTAATGATACCCATAAAAGCTTCCTGTAATTTTACCCGACTCGGGCGTATCTTGCTGCCGCGTCTCGTTCAAAAAGATATAGTAACGTGCGAAGAGCTTGCGCCCTAGACGATTTTAATTCTGGGTCTTTAGCTATAATTAAATCTACATCTCGACGAGCAATGGCGACTAGATCCGACTGAGTGTCCAAATTGGCTATTCGGAATTGAGGTAAACCACTTTGTCTGGTTCCAAGAACTTCTCCTGCCCCTCGGAGACGTAAATCTTCTTCAGCAATTTTAAACCCATCATCTGTACTAGATACTGCAAGTAGTCGCTGTTTGGCTGCCTCAGAAATTCTGTCAGCTCGAAGTAACAGGCAGAAAGATTGCTTTTCACCTCGGCCAACACGACCTCGCAATTGGTGTAATTGTGCGAGCCCAAACCTCTCGGCATGCTCAATCACAATGATGGTTGCCTCAGGCACGTCTACGCCTACTTCCACTACTGTGGTAGCAACCAAAAGTCGTGCTTCGCCTGATGCAAACCTGGCCATTGCAGAGTCCCTTTCATGGGCTTTCATCTGACCATGGGCAAGCGCTACTTGGTCACCAAAATGCGCACGTAGGCTCTCGGATCTTGCTTCGGCGGCCGCAAGGTCTGACACCTCAGACTCCTCAACAAGAGGACATATCCAATACACGCGTTCACCCCGTCCTAAAGCACGACCAATGCCATCAATTACGTCCTCGATACGTCCTAGTGGGGTTACTGTCGTTTTTATGGTTTGACGACCCGGGGGTTTTTCGGGGATCGCGATATGGTCCATGTCCCCATAAGCTGTGAGCATAAGGGTCCGTGGAATAGGGGTTGCGGTCATTGCAAGCATGTGTGGAGCTAAGCCTTTAGCAGAAAGGGCCATCCGTTGGTCCACACCAAAACGATGCTGCTCATCTACTACTATTAAAGCGAGATCTTTGAAGTTGACGCTATTTTGAAATAAGGCGTGAGTTCCAATAAGGAGATCAATTTCGCCGGCCAATAACGCTATCAGCGTTGCTTCTCGAGATTTTCCTTTATCGCGTCCAGTTAATACAGCGACACGAATTCCAATTTTTTCACCCAGCATTTGGAGGGTGCGCCCATGCTGTCGCGCAAGAACATCAGTTGGTGCCATTAATGTTGCTTGCGCTCCTGCTTCTATGACTGCGAGACATGCTAGAAATGCGACAACTGTTTTCCCGCTGCCAACATCTCCTTGAAGCAGGCGTTGCATTCTTCGACCTGACTTCATGTCACCAAGAATTTCTGAAAGCGCAACAAATTGGCCATTTGTCAATTTAAATGGGAGAGCATCTAGGGCTGTTGAAAGTTTTTCATTGGGGAGGGTTAGTGCACGTCCTTTAAGGTGCACGCGCCGTTGCCGAATGAGAGCCAGAGCTAGCTGATTGGCTAGTATTTCATCGTAAGCGAGCCGTTCACGAGGAGGTGCACTTGGTTCTAGGTCTCCTAAATTTTTTGGAGCATGGGCTGCTGTAAGAGCCGCCTTCCAGCTTGGCCACTTATGCTTTTCAAGCAAACTTCTGTCTAACCATTCTGGAAGGTCTGGAGTTTTGGTAAGAGCCTCTCTTACTGCTTTCCTTAAAGTTTTGGGCGCTAACCCAGCCGTCATTGGATAAACAGGTTCATAATTTGGCAACTCTTTTTCTTCCCCGGGCACAATTATGTAATCGGGGTGGGAAATCTGAAGTCGATCTTTAAATTTTTCCAAATGCCCTGAAATAACGCGTTTCTCACCCACAGGGAGCTGTTTATTTAGCCATTCTTTTCGAGCATGAAAAAATACAAGGTCAATTGCTCCAGTTCCATCACTTGCCTTCACCCGTGTCGGGCTTCGCCCGTGACCATAGCGATGTTCAAGTACTTCTATATCTAATGTGGCAATCCGGCCGTGCTCAGCCATTGCGATTTTTGGGTGATAACTTCGATCAATAACGCCTGTTGGAAGGTTCAAACAAAGATCAATTACATTTTGACCGGCTGCCTTAGCTATTAACTCAGCCACGCGCGGCCCAACACCTTTCAATGTGGTGACTGAATGAAAAAGCTGAAAAAGGACTTCTGGCCGCACTCGTATTGCTCCCTTGCCAACGATATATCCTAATACTTAGTAAGAACAGGAACGACCCCCATGTCTGAAAATGATCGTCGTAAGCGCTTGCGCTACCGGGCTTGGCACCGTGGTACAAAGGAAAGTGATATAATTTTAGGTACTTTTGCGGATGCAAAACTGCCATCATTAGAAAATGACGGCTTAGATGCGTTTGAGGCGCTCTTGGATGTCCCTGATCCTGTAATCTATGACTGGGTTACTGGTCGTGTCCCCGTCCCAGATGAGATGGATACGCCTCTTATCAGGGAGCTTCTGGCATTCAAGATCAACCTTTGATGCATGAAGACCCCATTCAGCTTTTGCCGGGGCGGATACCATTTGCGGGTTCGCCAGATGGAGCCGAGGCATTTGCCACGCGAGAGATTGTCCATTGTACAGGTGCAAGCCGAATAGTTTTCGTTGCCAGAGATGCAGAGCGGCGCGCTAGATTTGAAAATGATATAGCTGTTTTTCTTCCAAGCGCTCATTTGATTAGTATGCCTGCATGGGACTGTTTGCCCTATGACCGATCTTCCCCAAATCGGGAAATTATATCTGCGCGTATGAAGGCCTTCGGAGAGATTGGCAGGGTATCCGAGAGCAATCTCACGGTAACTTCTACTACTGTTAGCGCTCTTCTGCAGCGTATCCCGCATACTTCCGCCATCACATCTGGAATGGAAATATCTGTTGGTGGACGGTTTAGCGAAGACGCTTTTCAATCATTTGTGTCTATAAATGGTTATGTGCGTGCAGACACCGTAATGGAGCCAGGTGAGTTTGCGCTTCGCGGTTCCATTGTTGACGTATTCCCCGCAGGGTCTTCAACGCCGGCGAGAATTGATCTTTTTGGTGACGAAGTCGAGGGTATCCGAAGCTTTGATCCACTGACTCAGCGCAGTGAGGGTAGTTTAGATAAGCTTTCATTGGCGCCAGCATCTGAAGCGCCACTTGATGCTAAAGCCATAGAACGTTTTCGGTCGGCTTATGGCGCAACTTTTGGTGGCGAGGCAATCAACGACCCATTGTATGTGTCGGTATCAGCTGGTCGACGACATCCAGGTATGGAGCATTGGCTGCCAATGTTTCACTCTGAAATGGCGACGCTTTTTGACCTTTTCCCCAAAGATGCTGTGATTGTGCTGGATCATGCCATTGATGAGGCTATCAAGGCTAGATTTGAGACCATTGCCGATCATTTTTCTGCGCGTGCTGAAACGTTGTCCGAGATAGCAGATGAGCAACCTTACAGGCCACTATCACCCTCTCAATTGTATTTAACACCAGACGAGTGGACGGAGCGATTAGCTGAATGGCCCTCGCTTGCTCTAGAGCAATTTTTAAGAGATGGCCGTTCTCTCTCGGCCAACGCTACCCCAATCATTGACTTTGCAGAAGCTCGAGCCCGTTCTGACGCAGACCTTTACCTTGCAGTAGGCGCAAGGTTGAGGCAGGCGGTCGCCAATAAAAGGATTGCTGTTCTCGTAGCTTCTAGCCAGGGTGCGTTGGATCGTCTTAAGCGCTTGGTCGGCCAAGAGGGCGAGTTTGAGGCAATTCAACCCGTTCAAAAATTTGATGAGATCTTTAAGTTGCCACAAGGTGCAGCTGCTGGTGTGATAGCGGAGATTGATCGAGGATTTGAGACCGACACGCTACTGTTGGTAACAGAGGCTGACATTGTTGGTGAGCGAATAAATCGTCGTCATCGCCGTCGTCGCCGGGCTGATACTTTTTTGACCGAGGTGAGTGATATCGTCGAGGGGGATTTGGTTGTCCATCTTGAGCATGGAATTGGGCGCTACGAAGGACTTGAGACAGTAACGGCCGGAGGGGCGCCTCATGACTGCCTCAGAGTGATTTACGATGCTGGTGATCGTTTATTTGTTCCAGTTGAAAATATCGATGTTCTCTCACGTTTTGGATCAGATAGTGATGGAGCTAGTTTAGATAGACTAGGGGGTGCAGCGTGGCAGGCCCGGAGGGCTAAAGCAAAAGAACGAATCCGCGAAATGGCGGCTCAGTTAATCGCTGTCGCTGCGCAGCGTTTAACCAAGCCCGCTGAAAAATTGGTGGCACCCGAGGGTGTTTATGAAGAGTTTGCTGCTAAGTTTCCATTTGACGAGACAGAGGATCAGTTAAACGCCATATCGGAAGTTTTTGAGGATATGTCCTCAGGTAGTCCGATGGACAGGCTAATTTGTGGTGATGTGGGTTTCGGTAAGACAGAGGTTGCTCTAAGGGCAGCACTGATTGCCGCTATGTCAGGCAGACAAGTAGCGCTTGTTGCTCCTACGACCCTTCTAGCCAGACAGCACTTTTCAACCTTCTCTAAACGGTTCCAAGGGTTGCCAGTTCAAGTGCGGCAGCTATCCCGCCTTGTCACTGGTAAGGAGGCGGCTGCAACCCGAGAAGGAATGAAAGACGGAACGGTTGATGTGGTAATTGGGACCCATGCTTTATTAGCGGGATCGGTAGAAATACCAAATTTAGGCTTGCTAATTATTGATGAAGAACAGCGATTTGGTGTGGCCCATAAGGAACGATTAAAAAAGCTTCGAAATGACGTCCATGTTCTTACGCTGACGGCAACCCCAATACCTCGAACTCTACAGATGGCTCTTGCAGGCGTTCGAGAGATGAGCGTAATAGCTACCCCACCGGTCGACCGTCTGGCAGTACGTACTTTTGTGGGGGAGTACGATTCCCTCCAGATCAAAGAGGCAATTCAGCGGGAACGCTTCCGAGGTGGCCAGACATTTTTTGTAGCCCCAAGAATTCGAGATCTGCCAACTTTAGTTGAGCGAGTGGAAAAGCTTGTTCCAGACGCCAGGACAGTTGTGGCGCATGGGCAATTGCCGCCTAGTCAGCTTGAAGATGTGATGTCAGCCTTCTACGAAGGGCGGTATGACGTTTTAATATCAACAAATATTGTGGAGTCTGGTCTCGACATTCCAACTGCAAATACATTGCTTGTTCATAGGGCCGATCGTTTTGGTCTATCCCAGCTATACCAGCTGCGGGGGCGCATTGGACGCGGAAAAGAACGGGGATACTGCTATTTAACCCTTCCCAATGATCAGATTGTGACAAAAACTGCACTCCGCCGACTTGAAGTAATGCAAACCCTAGATGCGCTGGGTGCTGGGTTTAATCTTGCTAGTCATGACTTAGATATTCGTGGAGGCGGAAACCTTCTTGGTGATGAGCAGTCAGGCCATATTCGCGAGGTAGGTGTTGAGCTTTATCAACAGATGTTGGAGGAGGCCGTCGCGGCTGCCCGTGCGCAAGACGATGTAGAATCACTCAATGAAGCTTGGTCGCCACAAATTAATTTAGGCTCTGCTGTATTAATCCCTGAAGCATATGTACGGGAACTAAATACTCGACTTGGCCTCTATCGTCGGCTCGCAGCGCTAGAAACAGAACAGGAATTGCAGGGTTTTGCCGCCGAACTTGTAGACAGGTTTGGGCCGTTACCACAAGAAGTGGAAAATCTATTAGAGGTTATGAGTGTAAAGCGGCTTTGTCGTCTTGCTCACGTGGCTAAATTAGATGTTGGGCCTAAAGGCGCCGTGGCTAGTTTCCATAATAATGATTTTCCAAATCCAGCTGGCCTAATTGAGTATCTCAATCAGCAAATGGGAACAGCTAAGCTGCGTCCAGATAATAAGTTAGTTGTAACGCGGGCATGGGAAGACCGAAAGGTGCGCGCTAAAGGAGTGAAGCGTTTGCTTTCAGGCCTTGCCAAAGTTGCCTCATAAAAGTTTGACCCCAATATCACAGATGATTTTTTATTGATGCGACCGATTAAACCTTTAGGTGTTCTAGTCTAGAAGCCTGCAGGAAAGAGACCAAACAGTGCGGTTTTCAGCTTGGATTTTGTCGTAATTTATTTTTTGTTTTTTTGCCAATTTCCGGACAGCTGATTTGAGAGATTGGCGGGTAGTTTCATCCAAGTCATCAAAGCCTATAGTGAGAGTTGCGGGAAGTTTTGATTTTCGAGTCTTGGTATTCTTTTCTTTTTTGGGTTTCTGCCCACCGAAAATTTCTTCCCATCCAGACCTATATTCATCTGTGGAGACACTGGAAAAATAGCTAATGGGGCGGCTGCC
>VMCJ01000046.1 GCA_008081395.1 Rhodospirillales bacterium
TCTTTTCGGGCGGAATCTACTATTGTTTCCCATCGCTTAGCTGCATCTGCGTCTGGGCAAAAGAAAGGATTATTCTCAGTTTCATTCCAATCCCAATTGGTGCGATCAATCTGATCTGCTCCAATTTGGATTACCGAGCCTCTAATCGAAAATGTAGAACCCAGAATAGAGCTTAGTACCTTTCGGGCTACCGCGCCTGCAGCAACCCGCATAGCAGTTTCTCTTGCAGAAGAACGTCCCCCACCGCGATAGTCGCGGGCTCCAATCCCATACTTTGCGTCATAAGCAAAGTCAGCATGACCAGGCCGATATTGTCTTGCTATGTCAGAATAATCACGAGATCGCTGGTCGGTATTTTCTATTACGATAGCAATAGGAGTGCCTGTGGTGCGCCCTTCGAATACGCCTGAGAGGATTTTTGCCTCATCAGGTTCGCGTCGTTGGGTCACAAAACGAGAGGTTCCTGGGCGACGCTTGTCAAGAAAGGGCTGCAGGTCGGCTGTAGCATCTAATGGTATGCCGGGAGGGCAACCGTCTATTACACAGCCAATAGCTGGCCCGTGGCTTTCGCCCCACGTGGTGAAGCGAAATGCTTCCCCAAAACTGTTACCTGCCATGAACTATTCTTTTTCTTTAAAATCAGCGAGTAGAGCCGAAACGCCCCTCGCATTCCGCGTGTTCAACATTCCGACGGAGTGATAACCGCCATCAACGTGATGCACTTCCCCAGTTACTCCTGAGCCAAGGTCTGACAGGAGGTAGAGGCCAGCTCCACCCACGTCATCGATGGTAATATTGCGCTCCATGGGAGCGTTTAACTCATTCCACTTTAAGATATAGCGGAAGTCACCTATTCCTGAAGCGGCAAGAGTTTTGACAGGGCCCGCTGAAATGGCGTTAACACGAATTCCTACACTGCCAAAGTCCGCAGCCAGGTATCGAACACTTGCTTCTAGGGCGGCCTTGGCTACCCCCATTACATTATAATGAGGCATGACACGCTCTGCCCCAAGATAAGTCAGCGTTACTAAACTGCCGCCATTTGGCATTAATTCTGACGCACGACGACACATGTCCGTGAAGGAGAAGCAGGAAATGTCCATACTGCGAATGAAATTTTCTCTGGACGTATCAGCGTAACGGCCTTTCAGCTCATTTTTGTCTGAAAAGGCAATCGCGTGAACGGCAAAATCAAGTGTTCCCCATTCATCCTTTATCGCCTGAAAAGCGGCATCCATACTTGTATTATCTGTAACGTCGGCGGGCAGAACCAACTTGGCTCCCGCTTCTTCTGCAAGGGGCCGCACTCGCTTTTCTAGAGCCTCGCCTTGATAAGTGAAGGCAACCTCTGCACCTGCATCAACGCACGCCTTTGCTATACCCCAGGCTAGCGAGCGATCATTGGCTACGCCCATGATCAAGCCACGTTTACCTGCCATCAAGCCAGTTGTACTCATGACACCTATTCCCAAGCAGTCATTCCATTGGAAGGCTCATCACTCTAGCGCATTGCTCATCCCAGCGAAACGGCGTAATGCAACTTGAACAATTGTAACCTTGCCCACAAACCTACTTTGCGGATAGATAAGCATAACGCTATGCGACATATCCAAGCATAGTATGGCGTAAACACCGAGATTGGCGGCGGGGAGTCGAGAAAAGATGAGCCCGAAATCGACGCTTATGCGCCGCGCTGGCGGCCATCGCATTCTAATATATAGCCACGACAGTTTTGGTTTAGGGCATCTCAGGCGTTGTCGAGCTATAGCTAATGCATTGGTAGAACAATACGAAGATTTATCGGTTTTAATTTTATCTGGTTCGCCAATTATCGGCAGTTTTGATTTTGGTCCTCGTGTAGATTTCGTTCGTGTACCAGGCATGATTAAGCTGTCTAATGGCGATTACACCAGTCATATGCTGGATTTAGCGCCAGAGCATACCTTGGCTCTGCGCGCATCTATTATCCAGCATACGGCGGAGGAGTTTGATCCTGACATTTTCATCGTTGATAAAGAGCCTCTGGGATTACGAGGTGAAGCGGAAGAAACGCTGAAACTTCTGAAATCCAATGGAACGCGCTTGGTTCTTGGTCTGCGCGACGTAATGGATGATCCTGATCAATTGGCGCCAGAGTGGAAGCGTAAGAAAGCCATGCCTGCTTTGCAGGACCTTTATGATGAAATTTGGGTCTATGGCTTGCCACAAATCTGCGATCCTTTAGAAGGCCTTGTCACTCCAGCATCAGTTGGTCGGAAAATTACCTATACAGGTTATTTGCGGCGAGAGGCTTCAAGCTATTCAGCTTCGCTAGAGGAGCCATCTGTCGCTAGTGAACCATTCATATTAGTGACACCCGGAGGTGGTGGTGATGGGGAAGCCTTAGTCGATTGGGTGCTTCGAGCCTATGAACGAGAGCCAGGTCTTCGTCCTCGCGCACTCATAGTTTTTGGGCCATTTATGAGCCTTGATCGGCAGCGAGACTTTCGCGAGCGTGTCTCAAATTTAAAAGCCGTTGATGCCATCACTTTTGATGCGAATATGGAAGCAGTTATTGCAGAAGCAGCTGGTGTGGTAGCTATGGGTGGTTACAATACCTTCTGCGAAATTCTCTCCTTTGATAAGCGCGCCATTATTATGCCGCGCACTCGTCCAAGGATGGAACAACACATCCGTGCCAGTAGAGCATCAGCGATTGGTTTGGTTGGTATGCTGGACGGTGATGGCCCCCGAGATGCAAGAGATATGGCCACGGCGCTGCGGCAGCTTTCTCATCAATCACGCCCATCAGATAGTGTTGTGCCAGGTCTTTTAGATGGCCTCGAAAGTGTCAAACGACTCGTTGGAAGATCATTTGACAAAGGCCGAAGCAGCAGACTTCGGTTGGCTGGTGCAGGCGAATAAGTGAATGGCTGAAATCGCGGTCCTGCTGAAAGGTTATCCGCGCCTTTCTGAAACATTCATTGCCCAGGAAATTAGGGCACTGGAGCAGCGAGGGGTTAAGCTGCGGCTTTATTCTATGCGCCATCCAACGGATAAACACCGACATCCAATTCATGATGAAATTGAAGCAGAAGTAATCTACCTTCCTGAGTATCTGTATCAGGAAGTTAGAAGGGTCTGCCGCGCGTGGTGGATTGTTCGGCGACTACCTTCTTACCGAAAGGCTGTCCGATTATTTCTGCAAGACTTAATTCGTGATTTTACTCCCAATCGGGTTAGGCGTTTTGGACAGGCTCTGGTTTTAGCCGCCGAAATGCCCTCTGACATATCACTCATCTATGCGCATTTTCTGCACACTCCAGCCTCTGTTGCGCGTTATGCGGCGACAATCACTATGACGCCTTGGAGCGTTTCCGCGCACGCTAAGGACATATGGACTTCAGCGGATTGGGATCTTCAGGAAAAGCTTTCGGCATGTGACTGGGCCATTACATGCACGAATGTCGGTGCGGCGCATCTAAAGCAACTTGCAGTCGACTCTGGAACTAGTTCGAACAGGGTCAGTCTTGTTTACCACGGCTTGGACTTGTCCCGTTTTCCAACTGCGCCGCCTCGGCCACTGACTAACGGTTCTGATCCAACGCATCCAGTCGAAATTTTAACTGTATGCCGAGCAGTAGAAAAAAAAGGCCTTGATGATCTTTTGGTTGCGTTAGCAGCCCTGCCTAGTGAGCTTCATTGGAGAATGCGTCATGTAGGGGGAGGCCCTTTACTTCCTAAACTAAAGTCAGATGCAAAGGCACTTGGCATAGCAGATCATATTGAATGGTCGGGAGCGATGGCTCAATCAGAAGTTATTGAGGCTTACAGAGCTGCAGATTTATTTGTCTTGCCATCAAAGATTGCCGGTGATGGTGATAGAGATGGCTTGCCGAACGTTTTAATGGAAGCAGCCACTCAGGGTTTATCTGCTGTTGCAACAAATGTTTCTGCGATTCCGGAATTTATTCGAGATGGTGAAACAGGCCTTTTAGTGGAGCCATCTGATACTGCCGGCCTAACCAACGCGTTAAAAATAATGATTACCCAGCCAGATAGAAGGCTTCGTATAGGACGTGCATCGGAAATTTGTATCCGAAATGAGTTTGATTCTGGTGTTGGTGCTGATGCGGTGGCTGCTCTTATTCGACAATCTATCGATACGGCAAAAGAGGGTGGTACATAGTGAATGCGCGCTGCCTTCTACGCCCCACTTAAGCCTCCGGGACATCCTGTGCCTTCTGGCGATCGTAGGATCGCACGTTTATTTCAGCAGCTTTTTGGGCGCATCAACATTGAAACCCCGCTCGCGAGCCGTTTCAGAAGTCGTGATGGGGCAGGTGATCATCTGCGCCAGGCGCGCATGGCAAGCCTTGGTCCCTGGTTGGCTCAACGGGCAGTTCGGGAACTTGGACCGAAAGGCGCTGATATTTGGTTTACTTATCACCTTTACTACAAAGCGGCGGATTGGTTGGGCCCTGAAGCAGCAGCTATTCTAGATATTCCTTACATTATTGCTGAAGCAAGTTTCGCTCCTAAGCGAGCCGATGGGCCATGGAGCATTTCCCATCAGCGAGTTGCTGATTGTGTGGCCGAAGCTTCAGCTGTCTTGTGCCTAAACCCTAATGACATACCGTGTCTTGAACCATTAATAGAAGACGCTGGGAAATTAATTCCATTTCCACCCTTTTTGGATATTGAGCCCTATCTCAAATTCAAAATAGAGCGAGACGCATATCGGGCAGACCTATCAAATGAGTTGGGTATTCCTGCCAACGCAATGTGGCTTCTGGCAGTAGGGATGATGCGTGATGGTGAAAAAACAATCTCATACATCAAATTGGCAGACGCTCTGGGGCAATTGAGGCCAGAGCGGGACTGGCGTCTTGTAGTTGTTGGTGATGGCCCTAATCGTGATGTCATCCAAGAAACCCTTCAGGCAGCGACTATGGGGAGAGTGATTTTTGCGGGTGAGAGAAACGACTCGGATTTAGCTAAATTCTATGCAGCTTCGGATTGCATGGTGTGGCCAGCGCATGGTGAGGCGTTTGGAATGGCAATGCTGGAAGCTCAGGCAAGTGGCTTACCCGTGGTGGCATGTAATACGGGCGGCGTGCCAGCTGTCGTGGAGGACGGACTTTCAGGAACATTAGTCAGAGCCAACGATGCTTCTGCTTTCGCAAACGCGATTGATGTATTAATCCAGGATGATGGTCGGCGTGCTTCATATTCCTCCGCAGCTCACATAAGAGTTAGAGATAAACAATCGCTTGAGGCCGCAAGCTTGCGTCTTGAAACAATACTTTCCAGGATTGGAATTCTATGACCCTACTTGTCCTTATTCGTCATGCTCCTACCACCTGGAATGCCGAAGGCCGTTTGCAAGGACGCAGAGATACCCCTTTGTCTGAAGAAGGTGAGGCGATGCTGCAGACGTGGGCACCACCTAAGGCATTTTCAGGATTTGATTGGGTTTCTAGTCCTCTTGGTCGAACAATGAGAACTGCTAGGGTGCTTGCTGGTCGGAATGTCGCCAAGGACGATCGTATCATCGAGATGGACTGGGGTGACTGGGAAGGGCGGACGCGCAATGAACTTTCAGAGACTCTTGGTTCTGATTTTCATGAGAATGAAACCCGTGGTTTAGACTTTTTGCCTCCTGGTGGCGAAAGCCCGCGTATGGTTCAAAATCGCTTGAAGCCTTTTTTTGCAGAACTTGCAATGAAAAATAGGCCTGTAGTTGCTGTGACACATAGAGGGGTAATCCGTGCGGCTGTTGCTTTGGCCACTGGCTGGGACTTTATGGGAAAGCCACCAGTGAAGGGAGCTCATGGAACATACAACTTACTTCGGATCGAACCCAATGAAGCCCTGACCGTGCAGGCACTCGATGTGCCGTTAGATTGGGATCCTGAATTGTGATACGTCCACGCGTTCTTATTTGGGTTCAACACCTTCTTGGAATTGGACATCTAGCTAGGGCTGCAACTTTAGCAAAGGCAATGACATCAGCAGGAATGGATGTTGTTATTGCATCAGGGGGTGAACCAGCCTCTGTTATCGATGTTGGTGATGCAAAATTGGTCCAACTTCCATCTGCGCGCGCTGTAGATATTTTTTTCAAAGTGCTTCACGACGCAAATGACTGCCAAATTGATGATGAATGGAAAAAAATCAGATTAGAGGCAACTCTCAACACGTATCGTGATTTTGCTCCAGACATACTTTTAACAGAGTTGTTTCCGTATGGCCGCCGGCAGTTCCGCTTTGAGATGGAACCATTGTTAGAAGAAGCAAAAAGAGATGGTTGCAAGGTCGTCTCCTCGGTTCGTGACATATTAGTTGCTCCAGCAAAGCCAGAACGACTTGATGAAATGCTGGTGCGTATCAAAACATGGTATGATCTAACTTTAGTACACGGCGACCCCGAACTAGTTCCCTTTGAACGCACATTTCCACATTTGGACGAGATTTCTGGCAAAGTTCGTTACACAGGTTATGTGGTGGACGAACGAGAGGAAGCCAACGGTAAAGATGGTTTGGATGAAATTTTGGTTTCGGCTGGAGGAGGTGCTGTAGCTGAGCCTTTGTTGAGGGCGGCTATGGATGCAAGGGCATTAACCCAGGTGGCCCAAGAGCGATGGCGATTTTTGGTGGGTCATAATCTTTCAGATTTAATTTTTGAAGATCTTCAGCGTCAGGCCAGCTCTGGTGTTATAGTTGAACGGGCGCGCAAAGACTTCCCAAGCCTTCTTAAGCGATGTCGGCTCTCCATCTCTCAAGGAGGTTATAACACAGTAATGGAAACAGTAGCGGCGGGGGCGCGGGCTGTAAGGGCGCCGTACGCCGGTGGTTT